>JAWXVA010000101.1:0-8528 GCA_044425815.1 Eubacteriales bacterium | reverse complement strand
GATACAAACAGAGGGACATTTCGGAGATATAAAAGAAAATGAAAATTTCCGGAGATTTAATTTTAGGTCATCAGAAAAAGTATATAAAGAATTTTTGCTTTATGCTATCGGACGAAATATGAATAAATATGATAGATTTTTAAGTGGAGCGATTAAGAAATTCGAAGGAAATCTCGACAATCAAGCAGCTTAATTAAATATACTTTCGTTTGAAAAAACAGAACTAATATGGTAAAATTTGAGGTAGTTGAAACAGAAATACAAGCGAAAATTCAAGAAATATGAAAATAGAATTAGGCGGTATTTGTGTAGGAAGATAGACCGAAGATAAAGAGTAAGGGGACGAAAAGATGCAAGAAAAAGTGAAGCAAAGTTATACGTGGTTTGCATTAGCGATATTGATGGTTATTTTATATTTGGGCTGGTATCAATTTGCTGATGCGATAGCGGAAGCGAATATGTATGCTGAAGGGTTAAACTATATTGAATATCTTAATTCTAGTACACAGCGTGTTGTGAAACTTGAGTTGAATGGTACGCCAAATGAAGAATTAGTTTATCATTTGAACAATATTATTGATGAATTAGAACCTTCAGATATTTATGAGGAAACTATATTTCGAAAAGTAGAAGAAATTGATGAACTAGTTGCGGATATGAAGGAAGACTGGAATGCTATTCATGAGGAAATAGATAATGTGCGAAATGGCGAAGATATTGAAAAATTGTTATTTGCGAGTGAAAGACATTATAATACCACAACAGAATTGACAATTATTACCACTGAGAAATTCACGGAAGTATCATCGAAGATTATCGGAGTCCAGATATTTCTGATGATATTGATCGGTATGATTTCTATTATTATATTTAGACATTTATATAGTACATTTTTGGCGTTTAAGCATGCAAAAGAGCTGACTGAGAGAATGTTTATTGATGTATCGACTGGGTTGTATAATAGATCCAAGTGCCAAGAGATGTTAAAAGACACAAATACACCAGCGAATCACAAAGCTAGAATTATGATTATTATGGACTTGAATGATTTGAAGATTACAAATGATAGATTAGGACATCAAGTGGGTGATGAGTTAATTAGCAGTTTTGCTTCGATTTTGAGTAAAGCATCGGAGATTCACAATTATAAGATTTTCGTGGGTAGATATGGCGGAGATGAGTTTATGGTGTATTATCAATCTGCCGACGAGATGGAAGCGAAGCTATATTTGGAAGAGGTCAATTATTTGATCGAAGGCTTTAATGCAAATGAAAAGAAATTCCAGATATCGTATGCTGCTGGATATGCTGTATTTCCGAAAGAAAAAGATACACTTACTATGCAGGATTTATTTAATGCGGCGGATGAAGCGATGTATGAAAATAAAGTGGAAATGAAAGCGAAGAAGCGAGCGCTTGAATATGAAAAAGACAAAGCGTTAGCATTAGGGCATGATAAGAATACAAAGGGTGATGGAGGAAGCTTAGATGAGAAATAGTAAAGATTCTACGAGTACTCTTGATAGAATACATGGCGGCATAATGGAGAAGTTGCAAATAAGACGTTTTAGAATTACAGCTATTGTAGTTGCGCTTGTTGTGGCTGCATTTATAGCTGTATGGGAAATGGATTTGCTTCCGTGGGGAAAAGAGCCGATTGATGGAAATGTATTGAACTTACCTTATGTAGCGGAATGGAATGATGAAGATAGAATTGTGTCTCCTTGGAAAAATGTCCAATTTCATACGGGGTTAATGTTTCGAAATCTATTTCTAGCGGATAGTAGCTTTGAAAGTGTTGAAATGGATTTGGCGGAATCCTATTCGGTACTGGAAGATGGACTGGTATATGAAATCACAATGAAAGATGATGTGGTTTGGTCTGATTATGAACCATTAACTGTAGATGATGTGGTGTTCAGTATTGAAGCGGTATTAGTAGCAGACGATGCAAATGGAATGTATGTGTCGGCATTTTCGAATATAGAGGGAGCAGCAGATTATGTAAACGGTGAGACCGATCATGTTAGCGGACTTGAAGTGGATGGAAATACAATTCGTATCCATATGAGTGTTGAATACCCAGCGATGGAGCAGACACTTGCGCAATTCGTTATTTTGCCAGAACATGTATTGGGTGAGGAAGATTGGCCTACGCTATACTTGAACACTTATTGGGCAGACCCAGTTGTAAGTGGGATGTATAAAATAGGAGAGACTATATCCTATGAGTCAATTCTGTTGGTGAAAAATGAGGCGTATTCGGGAGAAGAGCCTAATATTGATGAGGTGATGTTATACATTGATTACAAGAATGCGGATTTAGATTACTACTCGACAAATAACACAACAGAGATTATTAATTATCGTTCGATGCGTGGAATGGAGGGGTATGAGATTGATATACTTTTCTATCGATACTTTGTGTTCAACATGTGTGGAGCTGATGGGAATCAAAATGAAGTTATGCAAGATGTTAATGTACGACAGGCGATTATGTATGCGATTGATCGAGAAGGGATTTTGCGAGATATATATTTTGATTCGGGAGAAGTAATTGATTCGGGAGTGCTTGATAGTAGTGAAAGTTATAATGGCGTTGAGATAAACTATGACCCTGAAAAAGCAAAAGAATTATTAGAGGCATCAAGTTATGATACGAGTAGACCTTTGCGGATATTATATTATTATACAGATTCTGTAACGAAATATTTCTTGGAAAGTGTTGAGGAAGATTTGGAAGCAGTTGGATTCGAAGTGGAAGTTGCACAATCAACAGATACAAGTGAGCTGTATGAACTTAGAGAATATGATATGATGCTCAAAGGATTGTCGGCGTTTAGTGTAAATGAGTGGTATGCAGAGTATGCATCTAGTAATCCGAACTTATCAGCTATTTTTGGAGGGATAACAGAATTCGAGTCTCTTGTGAATACGTTAAGTGTGCAAGTAGATAAAGATGAAATTAATGAAACGTTGATAGGCTTGCAAGAACTAGAGCAAGAATTGGTGTACAAAATTCCGCTATTCACTTTGAACCAAATGTTATTTGTCAGAGAAGACCGAGTTAGTATACCAAAGAACGTTACTTTCGGAAACACATGGTATAAATATGATGTGGATTATGAGGAGTGGTATATAAAGTTAGAAAAAGCTAACTAAATGCGTTGAATATATTGACAGAAATTCCCAATGGTGATATTATATTGGTTAGATTAGTTAGAGCTAACCAATATAATACTAAGGAGTAAGTCATGGGTGATAATAATAAGTGCTTAACGTTAGTGGATGCGGAACTGGGAATTGAGTACGAAGTGAAAGGGATTCAGACAGACGATGAAGAGTTAAATTCATTTTTATTCACTTTAGGATGCTATGCAGGAGAACCGATTGTAGTAGTTTCTCATATTAGCAGTGGTTACGTGGTAGCGATTAAGGATGGTAGATATAATATCAATGCAGATTTAGCCTCGGCAATTCAGATTTAAAAAATTACTGTAATAAGTAATTTTTTTTGGGAGATGGGTTAGTGAAGACTAATATCCGAGAAGCTTGGTCAAGTTTTGAGGGGATGAAAAAAAGATGCGGGAACAGTACGCTGACAAATGAAAAGTGGATGGTAAGAAGGAGATTATTATGAGAGTTGCACTTACAGGTAACCCAAATAGTGGGAAGACAACATTGTACAATGCATTAACAGGAAGAACAGAAAAAGTAGGGAACTGGGCTGGAGTTACAATTGATAAGAAAGAGAGCCTAATCAAGAAGAATTTTTGTAAAAATGGAGAAGAAGTGATTGCAGTTGACCTTCCGGGAGCTTATTCGATGTCACCTTTTACATCGGAAGAAACAATTACAAGTACATACGTTAAGAATGAAAATCCAGATGTGATTATTAATATCGTGGACGCTACCAATCTAAGCCGTAGCTTGTTCTTTACAACTCAATTATTAGAACTTGGAATTCCAGTTGTTGTTGCTTTGAATAAGAGTGACTTGACAGCGAAAAAAGGAACAGAAATCAACGTTTCAGAATTGTCATCGAAACTAGGATGTGCTGTAGTTGAAACGATTTCTTTGAACGCAAATGATAAAGGATTAGAAAAAGTCGTAGAAACAGCTATTGCAGCAGTTGGATCGAATCAAGCTGCTCCATATACACAAAATGAAATTAATCTTACTGATAAAACAGAAGTAGAAGCTGAAGATAAGAGAAGATTTGAATTCGTTAATGGGGTTGTTGCGAAGGTTGAAAATAGAAAAGTATTAACAAGTCAAAAGAGCGCACAAGATAAGATTGATGCAATCGTAGCTCATAATTGGTTAGGAATTCCAATTTTTGCAGTTGTAATGTGGGCAGTGTTCTCGATTTCACAAACACACGTGGGACCAGTTATTGCAGATTATCTATGTGGACTAATTGATGCATTTGCTGAAATGGTAGGCGGCGCAGTAGAAGGTGCTTCTCCATTTATGCAAGCATTACTAGTAGATGGTATTATCGGTGGAGTTGGTGCGGTAGTTGGATTCTTGCCATTAGTAATGGTAATGTATTTCTTAATCGCTTTACTTGAAGATTGTGGATATATGGCACGTGTTGCTGTAGTAATGGATAGATTCTTCAAAAAAGTTGGATTGTCAGGGAAATCAATCATTCCAATGGTAATTGGAACAGGTTGTGCAATTCCAGGGGTTATGGCAAGTAGAACAATCAAGAATGAAAGAGAGCGTAGAACAACAGCGATGTTAACACCTTTCATGCCTTGTGGAGCGAAATTGCCAGTTATTGCTTTATTTGCAGGAGCATTCTTTGGAGATGCATCTTGGGTAGGAACGTTGATGTACTTCGTAGGTATCTTACTTATCGTTTTAGGAGCTTTATTAGTTCTTAAAATTACAGGTCACAAATATAGAAAATCATTCTTTATTATTGAATTACCAGAATACAAGTTACCAAGTATTAAAAGAGCAACATTATCTATGTTATCTAGAGCAAAAGCATTTATTATCAAAGCAGGAACAATTATCTTGATTTGTAATGCGGCTGTTCAAATTATGCAATCATTTAACTGGAGCCTACAATTAGTAGAAGAAGGTGCAGAAAGTACTTCGATTTTAGCGACTCTCGCTAGCCCATTTGCAATTGCTTTAATTCCATTAGGATTTGGTGCTTGGCAATTAGCGGCAGCAGCAATTACAGGATTTATTGCGAAAGAGAATGTTGTAGGTACATTAGCAGTAGTATATGGAATCACAAACTTTATCGATGTGGAAGAACTTGAATTAGTAGCAGGAGCATCAGATGTAGCAACAATTATGGGTATTACTTCAGTGGCAGCACTTTCGTACTTGATGTTTAACTTATTTACACCACCTTGTTTTGCAGCGATTGGAGCGATGAATGCTGAAATGCAAGATAAGAAATGGTTGTGGGGTGGTATTGGGTTACAATTCGGAACAGCTTATGTAGTAGCATTCTTAGTTTACCAAATTGGAACATTAATCACAGTTGGAACATTAGGAAATGGATTTTTACCAGGACTAATAGTGGTAGTAGCTATTGTTGGATTTGTTGTATACTTGATTCGCAACACAGAAAAGAAAATGGCGGCAGCTAAATAAAATAGCTCGTGTTAGAGTATGAAATAATGAAACAGTAGCCCTTAAGGCTACTGTTTTATGTGCATATAAGGAATGGTATAGGAAGTAAAATTATGCGATTTTTATAGGAGGTTAAAGTATGGCGAATTTGATAGCATTTATCTTGATAGCACTCATTTTAGGGAGTTCGATTACGTATGTGGTGCATGCCAAGAAAAAGGGTGTGAAATGCATAGGTTGTCCAGTAGAGGGGGGCTGTGGTGGAAATTGTAGTACGGATCATAGCTGCAGCGGAACTTGCCATTGTGAAGACTAACTTATTCAAGATAAAATAAATAAGCGGTTCATACAAAATGATATTGTTATTTTGTGTGAACCGCTTATTTTTATTGTAAACGAATAGAAATACTCTTGTGTACTATTATGTAGAAACAGTTAATTTAGAAATGTCATATCCTTCCGAAAATCGTTTGCAATAGATATTTGTGCACTTTCTATATCGTTCGAAAGTGATTAATGCGTCAGATAGATTATTATAAACTTTCCAGAATCCTACATGTTTATAATTAGAGCCTTTGTGTTTGATGAAATCCTTTACATCTTCAAGTGGATATCCTAGAAAGATTCCGATCTCATGAGGGAAATCCTCGGTTACTAAATGTTGCTCTAATAGATTGAGGCAAGAGGCGGTACTGTATTCGCTATAATCATATTCATCTAAGAACCGCTGGATTTTTTGCGTACGCAGAAGCTTTTGTAAACTATCTTTCCGATATACATATACAAGAGCAATCTTATTTTTTCTCCTTAATACAAGAAAGTAGATACCACGTTTATTAAGTAGCGCGTTATTGTGGCTAATTTGCTCATTGAGAATGTTGTCGCTCTCATATTGATATGAAAACAAATTACCCATTTTGAGTCCAGCTAAAGTGGGAGCGCAGTGCTTTACTATAATTTCGTAAGACATGTTATATACCTCCTTAGTGTTAAAAAAATAGTTAGTCGAAACTAACTTCATTCTACTAGAAAGTGGAATGAATGTCAAGGGATTAATGATTTGATCTGTTTCGTTATGGAGATATATTTCTTCTTGTACACATTTCTATGCTGTGTTAGAATGTGTAGTACACGTTTCTAACCGTGTTTATGTATATATTCGTATCGTTATTGCAGATGGATTCAAATAGTAAGAGAAGGCTATAATAAAGGAGCTTGTATGGGGAGTGAAGTAACATCTAGATATTCTATTATAGAAGAAAAGAACAAAAGAGAAATAGTATTACTAAGAGGTAAGGGGTGCAGTTGGCGACGTTGCCGCTTCTGTGATTATCATCTGGATTTTTCTTTTGATCAAGAAGAAAATGATGTTATTAATCAATCAGCCCTTGCTAAAGTAACTGGTATTTATGGTAAATTAGAAGTCATTAATTCTGGAAGTTTTGCGGATTTATCCAATACGACAATGAAAACTATTGAAGAAACATGTCTTTTACATAATATTACGGAATTACACTTTGAGAGTCATTATGCACATCGTGATGAAATACCCAAACTCAAAGAACGATTTGCAAAAAAAGGAATTACCGTTAAATTAAAGATTGGTGTTGAAACTTTTGACACGTTATTTCGTGAATGCTATCTTGATAAAGGCATTACAACTGATAATCCTGCAGAAATTGCAGAATATTTTGATGCTTGTTGCTTGTTACAAGGTATACCAGGACAGACGATTCATTCGATGGAGCAAGATATTTTGATAGGCTTACAGTACTTTGACCGAGTATGCGTTAATATCATGGTTGAAAATACTTCAAAAATCAAACCGGATCCGAGAGTGATTAATGATTTCATTACATATATTTATCCCCAATATATAGAAAACGAACGAATTGACATATTGATTGAAAATACAGACTTTGGAGTAGGAGGACTTTTAGACAATGAGTAACGAATTAATTTTGGCATTATCTTTAATCTGTATTTATGCAGGTGTTTTAGTATTTTATAAATTCCTTGGGAAAACAGGACTATATGCTTGGACGGTTATTGCAACGGTAGCAGCTAATATTGAGGCGCTTATCATGGTTCGCGCATTTGGTATGGATCAGACCCTTGGTAATATATTATTTGCGTCCACGTTCTTAGTAACAGATATATTATCTGAAGTGGCAGGGAAAAATGCAGCAAATCATGCAATGAAAATGGGAATCTTCACCAATATAACTTTTATCCTAATATCCCAATCATGGTTCTTATACACACCTAGTTCTACAGATTGGGCATCACCAGCTATTAGAGATGTATTTTCAAATACTCCACGACTTATGATTGTGGGCATTGTTGTATATGCTATTGCTCAAGGATTTGATGTATGGTTCTATCATTACATTTGGTCGAGGACAAGTAAATATTTCGGGGATAGTAAGCGAGGTCTTTGGATTAGGAACAATGGATCCACATTACTATCACAATTGTTAAATACGATATTATTTACTTTAGGAGCATTTGTGGGTATTTATGATACTGCGACTCTAATTGCCATAATGGGTTCTAGTTATGTTATTTTTATCGTAACTAGTTTAATTGATACACCTGTTGTGTATCTTGCTAGAAAATTAAAAGTATTAGAAGAATCCTAGGATTCTTCTAATACTTTTTCGCTTCGTCCTTATGCATAAAGAAATGGATACCAGTTGTGGAGTCCATCCATCTATCTTCATTAAAATCAAGGACTTCCACCATTTCTCTTAATTTATATGTGAATGTCTCAGCAGCTAATGAATAAGCTTCTTGATACTGGTTATCCCCATCAAAACTTTCAATCTTTTCATATCTATATTTATTATCTTACACTATCCCTTTCTTCTTAACAAGTCGAATGAAAAGGGGGTGCAGACTTCTTGTGTAATATAGGAATATTCTTT
>JAWXVA010000100.1:0-8856 GCA_044425815.1 Eubacteriales bacterium | reverse complement strand
AGCATATGAAGTGCCAGAAGAAGCGGCGAATCTAGAATTGATGGTAGTAGTATTAAATATTAACAAGGGACATAATGAAGAGCTTATGAAAGCATGCCCACTTCTAGGGGAATATGCTTATTATGTAGCAACAGTACGAGAGTACAAGAAAACCATGAGTACAAAAGAAGCAGTAGAAAAAGCGATACAACATTGTATCAAGAATGGCGTGTTAGCAGAGTTTCTGCGAACCCACAGATCGGAGGTCGAAACGGTGAGTTTATTTGAATATGATGCAGAGAAACATATGGCATTTGTGAGAGCAGAGGGAAAAGAAGAAGGTGACTCTTTGCGAGTGATATCCCTGATTATTAAAAAGGTTCAGAAAGCTAAAACGTTAGAAGTGATTGCGGATGAATTGGAGTGTGAACCAGAAGAAATCCAGAAGTTCTATGACGTGATAAAGAATTGTGGGATGGATTGTAGTGCGGAGGAGATACTGGAGAAAATATTGGGGAATAACAGAGGATAGTAATCGTTATGGTAGTAAAGTAGTGAAATTACCAAACCCAAATTTTGTAGTGTTTTACAATGAAACAGCAAAACGAGTTATCCGCAGGGGGGGCGAAACGGTGAGCTTATGTGTAGATTATGCTGTGACGGCATTTCTACCAATCGGGATTAACGCAGTGATTGTGATGAGCCCGATGTCGAATGTTATCGCCAACTATTCATCAGAGACGATTCTTCTATTGTTAGGAGCTTCCATATTGACCGTTTCTTGGGAAGAGGTAAATCTAGATAAACGAATTGCGTACACTTTTTTAGCGCTTATCGGTTCGTCACTTACATCGCAAGTGATTTTCTGGTTCTTACTAGCAACAGCGATGTCAGCCGTATTGCCCAACGCTATCGTATAAATGAGTTGCAAGAGAGAATTACCTTACAAGAACAGGTGATAGATAAGCAGAACACATTGATCCAACGAATGAACGAACGAATAGAAGAAGGTGATGAAGCAATAAAAGGATATCAAAAAATGATAGAAACTATGATGAGTGATATTGATGAAATCACAGAAGCAGTTGGTATCAACGAAACGAATTCTAAGTAGTCCAATAAAATTTTGCGTAGCATCAGATGGAGGATTGTAATGAACTCACATTTTGAAATCATAACATCTTTACAATATCAAGTAAAAGCTCTTAGAAAAATCGTGAAGGACTTCACCTCTGGGGAGCGTTATGTACAACTAAAGAACTATTATTGTAGGTGCCTTGAAATTAAAAATAGCGAAATCCGAAAATTAAAATTAGAATTAGCAAGTACAAAAAGAAAATATAGATTATAAAGATAAAAATAAAGAACTTAAAATTGAGTTGTATGAAGAAAAAACCAAAAATGAAGATGCACAAGGTACGATTTTAAAATTAACAGCACAAATCAACAGAGATTTTGAAAATTCATCTATTTCATCTTCTATGAAAGTGGCTTATAAAAAAATCAAAAACAGCCGTGAGAAAACAGAACGAAAACCAGGAGCACAACCAGGACATAAGCCTCAACCACGTAAAAAATACACCCCAACAGAAGTGGTGTTAGTTCCTGCTCCAGAAGAATATCTAGATGTCACTAAATATAAACCAACGGGGAGAATAATTTCAAAACAGCACATTGGGCTCGTGATTCAACCAAGTATTATCGAATATCAAACTCCAGAATATCGTAAGTTAGATACGAATTCTAGAGTACATGCAAAGTTTCCATGTGGATTAATTCAAGATGTTACATATGATGAAAGTATCAAGGCGTTTTGTTTTATGCTTAATACTGTCGGAAATATGAGCATTGAAAAGGTGCAAGAGTTTATATCAGGTGTTACGGGTGGTGTACTAAAGCCATCTGTAGGAATGATTAATAGCTTGACACGAAAATTCTCTCATAAAACAGAAGAAGAACGTGCAGAAGCCATCAAAGATTTGTTGGTATCTCCAGTTATGAATATTGATTTTACATCAACGAAAATTAACGGGAAAATGGAGCAGGTTCTTGTTTGTGCAACCACCAAAAATATAATGTATATGCATCGTGAGAAAAAAGGACATGAGGGAGTTATAGGTTCTCCAGTAGAACATTATCAAGGAATATTAGTACATGATCATGATACCACATTTTATAAATATGGATTATTTCATCAGGAGTGCTTGGCACATATTTTACGCTATTTAAAGGATAGTATAGAAAATGAGCCTCATTTAACATGGAATACTTCTATGTATAAATTGTTACAGACCATGATTCATACAAGAAATCAAGTGGATACAAATGAAGATATAGAAGCATCGGTAGTTCAAACTCTTGAAGAAGAATATAGCAAGGTTTTAGAAACTGCTAGAGATGAATATGAATACGAGCCAGCAAGTCCATATTATATAGACGGATACAACCGATATAAACGCATGGATAAATATCGTGATGCTCATCTTCTTTTCTTGCATAACAAACATGTGCCAGCAACAAATAATCTTAGTGAACGATTATTAAGGAACCTAAAGAGGAAACAAAAACAAGTCATGTCATTTCGTAGTCGAGATAGTGTTACCTATCTTTGTGACAGTATGAGCGTGATTGCATCGTTGCGCCTGAATAATGAAAATATTTACCAGAAAGTTGTTGAATGTTTTGCATAATAAAAATCCACTCGATGAGTGGATTTTTATTATCAGAATTAGTATGGTCTAAATTTTCGTCTAACTAAGACAAAATGCCAATGGTAGCAGAAATTATCTCGGATTACATCGAGAAATTAATATTAGCTTTCCGACGCGAACTTAGTGCGGGCGTGAAATGTAACCTTTAATGAAAGAACTCTGACTCAACCTCCCCAATTTTTGACATTAATAACTCGTTGTGATATATTTTTACGAAGGAAGAGCTATAACTTATAAAAATACCTTAATTGCTACGCAAAAGGAATTAGCAGAAGCGGGTATTGAATTTTAAAGGAGACGGAAACCACATATGAAGAAACTAATTTTTATTATAGACTTTGTACTTATTGCAGTAATTTTTATCGTCATAGGTAGTGGTAATTGGGTTCTTAGTTCATTTGGAGATATATCATTTGCTCAAATTGTATTTACAATTATGACATCAGAAAGTGGAACTAATACAGAAATAGTAATGGATGGTGTCAAAAACTGTATTATATTTCCTGTGGTTAGGGCAACGATAATAGTGTTGGTATATATAATTATTGAAAAATATTTATTAGAAGTATGTTCTATCGGTATAATATTGAAAAATAAAAAGAAGGAATATATGTTAAAGTATAAATGCTTATCATGGGTAGGCATTTTGTTTTTGTGCATAATCTTGATTGGAACGTTATGGTATTGCTTAGAACGATTAGGGGCGATTGATTACTATATAGATATAAATAATCCGGGAACATTATATGAGGAGTATTATGTTAATCCAGAAGAGCTTGAGTTTGAGTTTCTAGATGAAGAAAGAAACCTAATATATATTATACTAGAAAGTGTAGAAGTTACATACGCATCGACTGATGTGGGCGGTGCGATGGACGAGAATAGGATTCCAGAGTTAACTGCTATTTACCAAGATAACATAAATTTTTCTCTTGATAATAGTTTAAATGGATTTATTAACACCTCAGGAACAGGATGGACAGCAGGATCAATGACAGCGCAATTGCTGGGAGTTCCATTGACATTGCCGATTGATGGAAATAGTTATGTTACGGATAGTTTCCTATCAGGTGCATATGGAATTGGAGATATATTAGACTCATTTGGATATAATTCTAGTGCAGTACTTGGAAGTGACAGTGATTTTGGTGGACGTACTATGCTTTATCAAGATCATGGGATAGATAATATAATAGACTATAAAGAAGCAATTGCGACAGGTAGAATGACAGAAGCGGATTATGTGTGGTGGGGGTATGAGGATGATAAACTATTCGCATATTGTAAAGAGGAAATTTTGAGACTAGCAAATGAAGAGGAACCATTTTTCCTTACTACATTAACAGCAGATACTCATTTTGAAGATGGTTATGTGTGTGAAGATTGTTTGGATACATTTGATGATCAGTACTCTAACGTAATTGCATGTTCAGATAATAAAGTTGCAGAATTTGTAAGGTGGATACAGGAACAAGAATTTTATGACAATACAACCATTATTATAGCAGGTGACCATTTGACTATGGACTCGGATTATTTAGATGATATTTCAAGTGATTACGTAAGGACAACATATTATACGATTATTAATAGTGTAGTAGAGGCTCCAGACATCGATAGAGAGTATGCAACTATGGACTTGATGCCAACTGCATTAGCGAGTATGGGGATACAGTGGGAAGGTGATAGACTTGCACTTGGTACCAATTTATTTGGAACGGAAGCAACACTATTAGAGGAAATGGGGGTAGAGGAGCTAAATAGCGAAATTGATAGGTATTCGAATTATTATTATAATGAATTGTTATATGAGGAAGAAGTGACGCTGAGTGATTTGCAATTCGAGTTAACTAATATGGTAGCTAATGCAACTGCCGCTCCTCCAGTAATCGGAACACCTACAGTAACGTCAGGAACAGGTAAGATTACTATTAGTGTAGAGATTACTAGTAATGTGGGCTTAGAAGAGGTGAGCTTTCCTACATGGAGTGATAGTAATGGACAAGATGATATTGTGTGGTATTCAGGAAGTGGTTCGGGAAATACGTATACAGTAGAGATTGATTTTAAGGATCATAATTATGAAACGGGATCCTATACGACGCATGTCTATGCATACGATACAGAGGGACAATGTACAGTTATAAGCGTGGTAGGAACGATTACTGCGAATTTAAATTAAGTATCTCTAATTGAAACACTAACAATTACGTCCTATTGCAGAAATTTTTTCTTTACAAGAAAAATAATTCATGAGATACTTGTCACAAGTGTGAAAAATGGCTTTTATCAATATAAATTGTTACACAAAGGAGAAAATATGTTAGAATCAAAGAAGGCAAAGGAGCTATTTAAGCAAGTTATAAAATTTGGCTTGGTGGGTGGTATTGCATTTGTTATTGATTATGGAATATTATTTATAGCAACAGAGGTTATAGGGATTTACTACTTGTTATCATCGTGTATTTCATTTGTCATATCACTTGTTTTCAATTATATTGCCAGTATATTGTGGGTATTTCATGTAAATGAAGAGAAAAGTAAAGCGAATGTATTTTCATTATTTGTTATATTTAGCATAATGGGATTGCTAATCAATCAATTAATAATGTGGGTAGGTGTTGAACATATGTATCTGCATTATTTGCTTGTTAAGATTATTGCAACAGCAATAGTAATGGTATTTAATTTTATTACGAGAAAATTATTTATAGAATAGTACATACGTGGGAGAAAAGAAGATGGATAATAAAAATAGTAGAAAGATAGTATTTTTAATACCGTGTTACAATGAAAGTCAGACAATTGCCAAAGTGGTAAGGGATTGTAAAAAAGCAATTCCTGAAGCGAGTGTATATGTTTATGATAATAACTCGACTGATAATACAGATGAAATTGCTAAGGAAGCAGGAGCGATAGTTAGATATCAGAGGCAACAAGGAAAAGGAAATGTAATCAGAAAAATGTTTCGTGAAGTTGAAGCTGATTGCTATATCATGTTGGATGGGGATGATACATATCCTGCAGAGTATTCACAAGAGATGGCAAATAAAATTTTAGACGATGGCATGGACATGGTTGTAGGCGATCGATTATCATCTACATATTTTGAAGAAAATAAAAGACCATTTCATAACATAGGAAATACGGTGGTGAGAGGCAGTATTAATTTATTGTTCAAAAGTGATATACAAGATATTATGACTGGTTATAGAGCATTTAGTTATGAATTTGTGAAAACATTTCCTGTTATTTCAAAGGGGTTTGAAATTGAAACAGAGATGACCATACATACAGTTGCTAATAATCTACCGGTTGCGAACGTTATCATAGATTATCGTGATAGACCTGAAGGAAGTGAATCCAAGCTGAATACGTATGGAGATGGTATTAAAGTATTGAGAACTATTGCAAAATTATTTAGAAATTATAGACCAATGGTTTTTTTCTCTATGCTAGCAAGCATACTAGGTCTTATGGCATTTATAATGTTTATACCTGTGTTAATCATTTATTTTGAAACAGGATTAGTTCCGAATTTTCCAACACTTATTGTAAGTGGATTTGTTGCATTAGCGGCAATCATTTCATTCTTTTCAGGTATGATTTTAGAAGTGTTAGTTCATGGAAAGAGGGAAGATTTTGAGTATAAATATACACAGATTCATTTGATGAAAAAAGGGAATGAAAGATAGTTTGCGAAACAGCTAGGAGAAATAAGTATGCATCAACCATTACTGACAAAGAAAAATATAATAAACATGAGCATAACATTAATCACGCTTATAGTGGGGATAATAATATACCAGATGACAAAATCTAAAGTTACGGTTATTTGGATGGCATTTATGATTGCAATACCCTGCATTGCATCAGTTAAGCCAATTACTCGAAACCAAATAATAGAACTAGGTATATCGGTTACTTTATTATTTATAACGTATCTTATTATTAAAATGTATTTCATTAATACAGCACTAATTCTTCCTATTTATTGTTTAGGGACAAGTATTAATATTTGGATTTGTTTTAGCGTTGAAAAATCAAAAAAAATTTGGGAGAATATATATATTTATCGATATTTAATCGCTTTGATTATATTTATATTATGTGTTGTATTGCAACTACACGGAAGTTCAATGAATCAGTATAATTTATTTTTTAATGATTTGCCAGAATATGAAGGAATTTTATTTGGAACATATAGAAGTATACGTTCAGATGAATATACGGTTCAGCTTCCCTATTATTTTTCACAATATTATAATAATTATGGATTAATAAGTAATCAAATGAGTATTAGCGGACAGGATATGCTTGTAGGGTATAATGCACCAATTATGAATTTTACAGCATTATCAAAACCGTTTACATGGGGATATATTTTGTTTGGAAATACATATGGATTATCATGGTATTGGTGTTCTAAAACGATATTATGTCTTCTAGTAGCATTTGAATTATGCATGTTAATTACTAATAGAAGTAAAATAATGTCATTTGTGGCATCAATTGCACTAGTGTTTTCGCCAATGATGCAATGGTGGTTCTCGCCACATATGTATGACGTGTTTTTTTGGGCAATGTCATTATGTGTGGTAGGATATTATTTTTTTATGTCTGAAGGTAAGTGGAAGTGGTTTTTTACTGTATTAGCACCAATTGTAGCATTTGGGTTTATTATAGCATTATTTCCTTCGCTGCAGATAGCAGGCGGGTTAGTTGTAGCTTCCCTATTAGTAGGATTTTTAGTTAGAGATAAGAAGGGGTTATATTTTAGTAGATTAGATGTAATACGCTTAATTATTGCAGTTATCATTTTGGTAGCTCTATTAGTGGGTGTAGTAATTACTTCATATGAAGCAATAGAATTGCTGAATTCTACTGTATATCCAGGTGCTCGAATAGAAACGGGTGGGAATGGTACGCTGTCGAATTTATTTTCGGATTTAACATGTTTTGTGACACCGTTTAAGGATACGAATGTATGGAATAATTGTGAAATTAGTACGTTTAATCATCTAGGAGTACTTGTACTAATTAGTTATCCGTATTTATATTGGAAACGAACAAAAGAAAGTTCTAAGGATTTGATAGTTGGAGGTATTCTTTGGGTAGCCATGATCATACAAGTAGAGTTTATGCTATTGGGTATGCCAGAATTACTTGCTAAGGTTACGTTGTTTTCCTATATAAATCGAATGTCAATTGCATATGGATTTACCGCTACATTGGCAACAGTATGGTTTATCTACTACTGTATAAAATATCAAAAGTTGCACAAGTCATATATATTAGCTGGTTTTAGTGTGCTCTTCATGCTTTTATATGCATCAGCTATTACACCAGCGAATTTAGAATTTATGAATGGGCAATTTTATGGATTAATGATATTAATTTTTGCTGGAACATTTATTTTATCCGTATACGGTAAAAAGTATATAGTTGTTGCCGTGATATTAATGTTGACAATAATATCGGGATGTTTAGTGAATCCAATTGTACGAGGAACAAGTGCAATTTATGGTCATAGTATATCCGAAAAGATAACCGAATACGTAGAAGAAAATGACGGATATTGGATTGCTACAGATTCTATAATAAACCAAAATTTTTTGCTGGCAAATGGAGCGAAAGTACTTAATGCAGTGAATTTTTATCCAGATATTGAGAAGTGGAATATTATAGATTCAGAAGGAACTTATATAGATTATTTTAATCGATACGCACATATGACATTCGTATTGACAGAAGAGGAGACAACGATAACTTTAATAAGTGCAGATTCAATAAAAGTAAATCTGAATGTGAATCAACTTGAATCATTAGGAACTAAATATATTCTAAGTAATCAGGATTATGTAGAATTGTTTGAAAAGAATAATCTTAATTATGTGAAAATTTATACAGATGAAACAGGTTATCATGTTTATAGTAATCCAGATTTATAATAATATTCATTATCTTGCATGAAGTTGAATTCATTACTATTTAAAGAAAAATTCTGTACACATACTATAAAAATCCAGCTTTAAATTGTGAAATGCATGTAGGATAAACGCATCAATATAATTAACGGATATAGAAAATCCCACAATAGTAGATATTTCATTGCTTTTGAGCTATCTATTGTGGGATTCTTTTATTATTTTTTCAGCAAAATATA
>JAWXVA010000099.1:0-8874 GCA_044425815.1 Eubacteriales bacterium | reverse complement strand
AAATTTAACAATATTACAATTATAGGCTTGCTTTTAACTCTTACCCTTATTTTTTCTTTCCAAGGTAGTGTGATTTTAGACAATCCACTTCACATTTTGTTGATTGCTGTACCACTAATTATACAAACATTTTTCATTTTCTTTATTGCATATTTCACATCGAAAGCATTGAAATTACCACACGACATTGCAGCACCAGCAGGTATGATTGGTGCGTCAAACTTCTTTGAACTTGCAGTCGCTGTTGCTATTGCGCTATTTGGTGCTAATAGTCCTGTTGCTCTTGCTACAATCGTAGGTGTGCTTGTAGAAGTTCCTGTCATGTTAATTCTTGTGAAAATAGCAAATAACACCAAGCATTGGTTTAAAGAAAAGGAGAAAAATTAAGATAAATAATAACTGAAAATGATAGTTTAGAAAATGCACTAAATATTATAAGTACTGATTTGGGGTTGTCATGCGGATTATTCCATCATAACCACAGCTTTTGGAAACAGTAGGTTTTCTACATTTACATTTTAACGGAGAACGTGTAGAATGAGAAGAAAAGAGCCACCGCTTAGGCGGTTTAGTTCTTGTTGTCTTTTACTTTTGACAATAGAATCTATGGTGCTATTGGCTGGACACAAGATATATTCAATGGTGGTGGAAGGTAAGGGTGAATAATATGTTGAGCAGGGAACAAAAAGATTTTGACGAGTTAATAGAACCTGTTATCTGGGTTGATATGATAGAAAAGAAAATTGTGTATTCTAATAAAGTTTGTGAAAATCTGTGCATTGATCGCAAAGAGATTGATATTTCTGAGTTGAAAAAGATTATTGTGAGTGAGGAAGGTTATAAGGAAGCGAGAGAGAAAGTTATTGGAATGGAATACGAAGTCATTATCCCTAATGTCAAAATGTATACGTACGGTGAAGGGATTATTAAAGGAACTTTGCAGATTATGTATGTGAACGAGGAGAAGAGATATATTCAGATTCAGTTTCGTTATAATAGAGAGAATATCAAAGGTGTTTTTCTAAAAAGCAGATGCTTTGAAGCGATTTATAAAAACTCATATTCATATCCATTTTTATTAGATGTTAAAAATAGAGTGATTTCATTTATTGGGTCCGTGCAAGACGATTTTGCAGTACAATCAATTGTAGAAAACTTTCCGCAAGAAATAATCGAATCAGGCGTTATATATGCTGATGATATTGAAAATTATAAAAAAGTAGTAGAAAAGATGTATCTAGGTGAAAATGCAAATGAGGTATTTCGTTCATATACAGCCGATGGAAAACTGCTATGGTATCAAGTGCGATGCGTAGGATACACAGACTATAATGATGAATTGGTTGAAGTCATTGGCGAGTTTGTTAATGTTCAAGAAAAAAAAGAATTAGAACTTAAATTATATACAGATCCATTGACAGGATGTATGAACAAGACCATTTTCCAAGATTTAGTTATGAAAGAATTGGCCAATAGTAAAGACGGAGAAGAATATGCATTGTTGATTATTGATTTGGATAATTTCAAAGCGATAAACGATAATTTAGGACACCCGTTTGGTGATATTGTGTTACGAGAGTCTGGCGAGCAGCTTAGAAAGATATTTCAACATACAGAGTATGTAGGACGTATTGGTGGTGATGAATTTGCGGTGTTTACTAAGACTTCAAAATATAGAAAGAGATTAATTAATTCGATAGAAGAAGTAGTTCATAAATTTGATCATACATATAAAGGGAATGCAAGAAAGTACAGAATGACATCAAGTATTGGTGTTTCAATCTATCCCAAAGATGGAGAAGATTTTGAAAGCCTATACAATAATGCTGACATTGCTCTTTATGAAACAAAAAATATGGGGAAAAATGGATACACCTTATACGACTACAAGATGGAAACAGGAAATATGAACAATACCACACCGTTTGATGTGGCAAGTCGAGCACTATCGCAACATTTCGATCAGCAGACTATATTTGAGGTTTTTGCACTAATGACAGAGGCAAAAGATTATGAAGCTTCAATTAATAAAGTATAAGAATTGTTAGGTGTCAGGTTTAATGCAGATAGATGTTATATATTCGAAACACAAAAAGAAGATGAAAGTTATATGAATAATACATATGAGTGGTGTGCAGATGGAGTGACAGAGGAAATAAAATATCTTCAGATGTTACCAATTGAGATATATCAACCATTAGTAGACTTGTCGAATGATGAAGGAATATTATATTGCAATGATCTAGAAACATTAAATGGAGAAGCAGTGTATGATACTTTGAAAGATCAAGGAATTGTTTCGTTTTTGCTTTCGTTTAACAAAGTTAATGATAAATTATCTACAGTAGTTGGATTTGACGACTGTACATCACAACGCAAATGGAGTCCAATTGAGATTTCGACTATGATGTATGCTGGTAAAATTATAAATCAATTTTTAATGTATTTATCTGTAATGCAGCTAAAATAATCTTAAAAGCTAAAATACCACATATAATTTATTTAGCACTACTAATCAGATTTAATGGTGCTGAATTTTACGATTTTTTAATCAGTATTACTAACGATTGGAGGCGTTATGGAAAGATTAGCGCAGGAAGAACTATAATAAATACTTTGAATAAAGGTCTAATTAAGGTGAAAAGATGAAGAAAAACAAAAAGATACGGTGTGTGATCCTTTTTGGATTAGTAGCTGTTTTGCTAGTATGTTTTGCTTTCGAGCGAGGTTATTTAAGAAAAGATGAACAAGTTGAATCTAGTGTACAAGGTGATGAGGAGTTAGACGATAAAGGTGATGCTGAAGAATCCGTAGAGGAAATGGTCGAAGAGTCAGAAATGGATGAGCATAATCAAGCTACGGTAGATAATACGGGATTAATTAATATTGAGTATCATAGCATTGATGAAATACTAACATTATATTATTTGATGGAATTGGATCAAGTATCGGATATTATATTTACTGAAGAGCCAGATTTAAATAACTTCACTACAAGTGGAGAACTTGATATTGCTACACAGCAAGAGGCACTAAATACTTTGAATTTTGCAAGGTATATTGCAGGTATTTCTTATGATGTGAAAATCAATCCGGATTATTGTCAAAATAGTCAAGATGCTGCATTAGCATTAGCAGCGCTAGGTGGAAATCCAGAACATTATATTGAACAACCTATAGGGATGTCAGATGAAATGTTTGCATCAGCCTATTTAGGTACAACAAAAGGAAATTTAAGTGCAGGAATCGATAGTTTAACGAAAAATATTATTCACGGATGGCTCTCGGACGAGGGGGATAATAATTTGGATACATTGGGGCATAGGAGGACAGCTCTTTCTCCGAGCTTAACGGAAACTGGATTTGGATTAGTTTATGCAGATGAAAGTGCAAAATATAGCGTATATACAGCTATGAGCGTACAAGGTGTTAATGCAGATGGTGATTCACTAGGAGTAGCATGGCCAGCACAAACGATGCCTATAGAATTTTTTGATAGTACTTACCCTTGGTCATTTTCCACAGGAAATGTGTTAATGGGGAGTACGTACATAACCATAACGCGAGAAAATGATGGTACAACCTGGACGATGATAGATAATTATATAGATGGTCCTTCTGGGGATGGAATTGTCACAATTAACAATGATTATTATGGACAGTTAGGATGTATTATATTTAAACCAGATACTATTACCTATAGTGCGGGAGATATTTATCATGTGGAAATTAGTGGGAGCTATTCGGCAAGCTACACCGTTACATTTTTTACCCTGAATGATGATTATACAGAAGTACCGAGTGTAAAGATACAAGAAAGTACTATTATAGAAAATTCAGTGAGTGAAATGCAAAAGATACTGGAGGAAGTAGAAGAAATTTCATTAGATGTTTATACAAATAAAATTACAGAGGAGATTACACGAGGTGAATTTGCTCATATGTTAGGGGTATTCTGCGATAATAAATGGGAGATTACTGGAGATTACACCACTACTAACTTTGCTGACTTGGGGGATGAGGAGGAGAATGCAGAGCGAAATAAATATATAATAGTATTAAATCAGTGGGGAGTCTTAGAAGGAACAAGTAGCACAACCTTTAGTCCTGATGAGGGCATTACACGAGAAGAGGTTGCGACTATTTTATTGGCTGTTAAAAACTTATATCTAAATGTAAATATTACACAAGATATTAGTGGTTACGCAGATGCGAGTTCTGTTTCAAGTGAGCATTTAGATGGAGTGAGATATATGAGCCAGATAGGAGTACTAACGCCTGATGATGAAAATTGTCTTAATCCATTGGATTATATCACTGTTGAAGAAGCATCGGTTATGTGTTACAGCTTTTTTCAATAAAAGAGAATGTATTAGGTTGTTAAATGGGGCATCTATTTCGTGTAAACGTTGTGAGGGACTTAGTTATGAGGAAAATTTTATCATTATGTTTTATTAGCTTATGTGCATGGATTAGTTTGACGGCATGTTCTTTCACGCCGACTTATTATTCGAAAAATGAAGTGAAAAATTATGTGAACGATATCTTTGGAAATGAGTATAGTTTATCGGACAGTCATTCCTATGCAGACGAAGAAGAAGGTACTATGATTTATGAGTACATATTTACAAATAAAGAAGATTTTAGTTTTTCAGTTAAATCCTACACGGATCATGTGTCTTTTATAAGTGGGGAAACAGTATTCTATGAGAAGTGTATTTCAGATGATTTTTTGACAAAAATGGCTGAACTTCATATGGCGGAAATCCAATCTGTAATTTATAGTGTACCTTTTGAGGTGAAACAGTATAACTTGGGGGTATCATGTTATTTAGAAGATTATACTCAAATACCTGATGTAGCTAAGTTAATAGTTGAGCTAGATACGATATTAGATCTTGAGTATGAATATACTAATTGGAAAGAAACCAAAAGTAATGCAACGTATTACATATACGTACGTTTGAAACCAAATACAGTGGATTATATAGACGTAAGCGAGGAAACGTGGCATTCCACAACAAAGTATGAAATCCACAGAATAACACTTTCTCATAGTGAAGAAGATAGATTTTCACTAGATGAAACGATAGAAGATATCCAACGAAGTTTAGTATATGATATAAGATCAGCTACAGAAACTTCACCTGCAAAATATGAAATCCCAGATGAATTGTTATACAAATTCCCTGCCCAGAAATTAACGATAGAAATAGAAGAGGATACAGAATTGAGTTATAATTTCTATTATGACGTAGAGGATGAGAAGTATTGGATTTATAATTTGGATCCATGTCAAAACTTTGAAGGCTCATATAATTATGGTGAAAAGGGAGCGTTTGAAGAGCTTGTTGAAATAATGGGTGGTACATATAAGTGTGATGATTGGGAAGCAAGTTGGCAGATTGGCGAAGATACTTGGAAAGCTACATTAGAAATCGATAATAACTCAAGATATAAGGATTTTACTGTGTGGAAAAACGGAATGTTATTAAAGTTAGATGAACCAAATGAGAAAAATAATGGTACAGTCTCAGGAAGAGCTTTTTCGGTATCTGATTTAGAGAAAATGCTTGATATCACTTTTGAAGAAAACCAAATAGATGCTACAATCTCATACAATAAGGAGTAATGAAACAAGTGATCAGGAGGAAGAGGAATGCAGATGGATTATGCTGTTTATGAAATGGAAATTGGTAAAATATGCATAAGATATTCAAAGGATGTTGTGTTATCTATAAAAAAAATAAATACAGAGAGTCATGATGAAGGAACGAAAACGGAATTGACAGAAAAAGTATATTCACAATTATTAGAGTATTTTGCAGGCAATCGAAAAGTATTTAAATTCGCATATAATCTAAAAGGAACAGAGTTTCAGAAAAGAGTATGGAACGCACTATGTGATATCCCATACGGAGAAACACGTACGTATAAAGAGATTGCTTGTGCTATAGGAAATGAAAAAGCGTGTAGAGCAGTTGGGATGGCGAACAACAAAAATCCAATTTCCATAGTAGTACCTTGTCATCGTGTAATTGGAGCGAATGGTAAATTGGTAGGGTATGCGGGTGGACTAGAGATGAAAGAACGGTTATTGAACTTAGAAAGAAAGAATAAATAAATAAGTGTTTATTGACACCTATCATGAGAAGTAGTATACTAAATGAGTTAGTTAAAACTAACTAAATGACGCAAAGATAGGAGAAAATAATGAAAATAGATATTATATCAGGATTTTTAGGTGCTGGGAAAACAACATTAATTAAGAAATTTATAAGCGAGGCTTTCCAAGGAGAGAAAGTAGTTTTAATTGAAAATGAATTTGGCGAGATAGGCGTAGATGCGGGTTTTTTAACAGATGCAGGAATTGAAATTAAAGAAATGAATTCAGGGTGTATTTGTTGCTCATTAGTTGGGGATTTCTCGGAAGCGTTAAAAGAAGTAATTGAAACGTATTTGCCAGAACGTATTATTATAGAACCATCAGGTGTTGGTAAATTATCAGATGTGGAAAAGGCAGTATTAGATACAGGCGTATCTTTAAATAATAAAATTGTAGTAGTTAATGCAAAAAAATGTTCAATGTATGCAAAAAACTTTGGAGAATTTTTTGTGAATCAAGTAGAAAATGCAGATGCAATCGTATGTAGTCGAACAAGTGACATGAGTACAGAACAATTAGAGGAAACGATAGAGCTCTTATGTAAATACAACAAGAAAGGAACTAAGATTACGACACCATGGGAACAACTAGATGGAAAAGATATCATAAATACGATTGAAAATCAACATCAGCTAGAAGAAAGCCTATTAGAAGAATTGAATCAACACAAACATCATGAACACCACGGAGATAAATGTGGGTGTGGAGGTGGATGTGGATGTGGAGATGGATGTGGATGCAACGGGCACCACCACGGACATCATCACCATGAACATCATCATGCAAGCGATGTGTTTAAAAGTTGGGGAATTGAAACGGCAATAAAGTATCAACAAGATATGCTTACAAAACTATTAGAAGACTTAGAAAATGAAAGTAAATATGGAGCGGTTTTACGCGCAAAAGGGATGCTTGAATGTGAAAATAATAAATGGATTTATTTTGATTATGTCCCAGGAGAAGTGGAAGTAAGAGAAGGGCGCCCTTGTACTATCGGAAAAATTTGTGTTATTGGTTCAAATATCAACGAAGAAAATTTAAAGAAAATATTTGAGTAAAAGAAAGAGTTAGAGAATAATAATGAGAAGAAATTTGGATAAAAAAACATATCTTATTAACGGGTTTCTAGAGAGTGGAAAAACAGAATTTATTAAATATACACTAGATCAACCTTATTTTAAGGCAAAAGGAAAGACGCTACTTATATTATGTGAAGAGGGAGAGAATACTTATGAAAGACCGTTGTTAAGAAGAAATAAAATAACTGTCGAAATCATTGAAAAAGAGTCGGATTTTACAAAAGAAACACTAGAAAACTTAGAAAAATTGCATAACCCTCAAAGAATTGTAATAGAATACAATGGAATGTGGAATCACAAAAATATTGAATTGGCGAATTGTTGGATAATGGAACAACAAGTAACAATTATAGATACAAGCACATTTTCAATGTATTATGCAAATATGAAGTCCCTGGTAGGAGAAATGGTTAGAAACTCAGAATTGATTTTATTTAATCGTGCAGAAGGGGTAGAAGATTTAGCAACATTTAAACGTAATGTAAAAATGGTGAATCAATTTGCTGAGATTGTATTCGAAGGAAAAGACAGTGAAATATCTACATTACTAGAAGAAGAACTCCCATATGATATCAATGACACAATTATAAATATCACCGAAGAAACTTATGGAACGTGGTTTTTAGATACTTTAGAGAACACGGATAGATATGTAGGGAAACGTGTTGAATTTATAGGGAAAGTATTGCGAAAACCAGATTTTCCTAGTGGATATTTTGTGCCGATAAGAGTGATGATGACCTGTTGTGAAGATGATTTGGCATCGCTAGGATTTGTGTGCAAATTTGAAGAGTCTGATGTGATAACAGAGGGAACATGGGTTAAAGTAGATGCTATTATTCAAAAAGAATACTGGTCCGATTATGGGGAAGAAGGACCGGTGTTATATGCGTCCTCAGTGATAGAAACCATACCACCTAAAAATGAAGTGATTGATTTCAAATAAGATATAGAATAGAAGTTTAGAAAATTCGTTGTTTGACTTATACGGTTATTAGACAAGAGCTCACATCCAAGTACAAAAAGAGGATGTGAGCTCTTGTTTTTCTATTCTAATGTCAGAATAGTATTAAATCCAGTTACCTCAAAGATTTCTTTTACAGTTTCATTTGCATTTTTTACAACCATTTTTCCTCGTTTATTCATGGTTTTTTGTGCCATTAATAGAATACGAAGTCCTACACTTGAAATATATTCTAGGTTTTCAAATTCTAAATATAGTTCACTTATATCTGTTATTGTGTTTTTTACCACACTTTCAAATTCTGGTGCGGTAGAAGTATCTAGTCTGCCCTCAAGAGTTAGGATTGCTTTGCTATCTTCAATTTGTTTAGTGATTTTCATTTTTGTTTTCCCCTTATTAATTATAGATTGTTAATATGATTTGATGCGAGAGAAATCAACGCCTTCGATGATAACTCACAATTATAATAATTGAAATCTGGGATTTCGTCAACTTGATACATAGCAGCTGTATAAGTCTCAGATAATTCTCCCCATAATTTATCTGATGATATTTTTGCAAGAAAAATACTACCTTTTAATGATTCAGATTCCTCAATGGTATATGTCGAAAGAATTAGCGGAATAGGATCGTGATATCTTGTGTCTTTTACAAATTCTAAATCA
>JAWXVA010000098.1:0-8934 GCA_044425815.1 Eubacteriales bacterium | reverse complement strand
GTTTCGATTAAACTTCACTTGACTAAGATATCCACCAAATGGAAGATGTCTCAAGGTAATCTCTGGGTGGTTATTTATGTGCATCCTACAGCCACATTTGCAAATAATATCATCTTCAGTGTATTATTTTAATTTATTTTTCGCATCATATTCCCCTAAAAACAGTCGATACCGCTACTTTCCCGAAATCCCATTCCCAGTGGTGCATGGATGCTATGATATCCTCACGAAAACAAATAACAGTTCAGCCTAATGGCTGAACTGTTATCTAGTCTTCTATATCAAAGTTTTCTAACAAGCTTTCTCGCTTCATAGGTATGGAATCTCCATGTTTGACCATACTCATTGTAAGCAACGCTGCTGCCATAAAGAAAGCCGCATAAGGGAATAATGTTCTATAGGAAATATATTGTAGCAGTACTCCTGATAAAATAGGAGTCGCAATCTGTGCTGCCATTGAAAAAGTGTAATATAGTCCCGTGTATTTTCCCAGATCACTTCCTTTGCTCATCTCTACTACCATTGGTAGTGAGTTGACACTTATTGCTGCCCAACCGATACCGATAAATCCGAATCCAAGATTAATACTAAAATGATAACTCGTAAAGAAGAACGCACCACAATAACTGGCTAACATTAATATGATACCTAGTAAGATTACTTTTTTTCTTCCATATTTACTAGATAGTATTCCAATTGGTATATAACTCAAGATTGCAACTACCGTTGCTACCATAAGACAATCTGCGAAGCCACCACCTTCCAGCCCCCATACGAGAATGGCGTATCTTGAAAATCCTGTTGTAACTGCATTATATGCCATATACCACAAGAGAACTGACAGTAGAATTAGCACAAGGCTTTTTCGTACTTCTGGCGCCAATGGTTCATCCGCTATCGCTTGCTCTTTTTTCACCTCTTCTGGATATTCTTCCGCGATTTGAACGGCTATAGTTTTTTCTCTTGTTGTCGAAATAAGTATAATCACCGATCCAAGCATAATAACTGCCATACCAACAAATACACCCAAATAACTTGGTCGCTCTCCTTCTCCTACGAGCAAGCTAATTAAAACCAATGCATATACACAACCTATCGCCCCCATCAAATTAATGACGGCATTCGCTTTGCTTCGAAGAGGCTTTGGAGTTACATCTGGCATCAGGGCTACTGCTGGAGAACGATACATCGCCATAGAAAGCAATGTTATGCCTAACGCAACAACAAACAATGTAAAATTCACAGTTGCATCTGCATAAGGTAACAGCATCATACTAATTACTGCAACAACAGTTCCACCAATAATGAACGGCGTACGCTTTCCCAACGGAGTGTCCACTTTATCTGAAAATGTCCCTATTATCGGTAATAAAAATAATGCCAAAACATTATCTACTGACATAACGACTCCAGTAGCCGTTTCTGATAGTTCAAATGTATTCTGCAAAATTAACGGAATCAAACTGTCATACATTTGCCAAAAAGCACAGATTGACATAAATGCTAGCCCTACAAAATATGTTCTTTTGTAATTTAACTTCATGGTATTATCCTTCCTTATCCTTTATATGATAAGGTTACCTTTTCCAGAGAAATAAGTCAACGTAAAGTATATGTTTTTTATTCATCAAACTAATATAGCTGCTCCAGATATAATCAGTAAAATATATGTTAATCTCAAAAATGTGCTCTGTTTTATCCTACTTTGCAAATAATTACCAAGTTTAATTGCAATAAACAAAGGAACAATACTAATTGCGATTAAAAACAGATTCCCTCTTGTCACCATATCTTCTATAACATATGAAATCATCATATAACTATTTAGTATAATCCAAATAGGGGCTACCGTTGCACGAAATTCATCCTTATTTTTCAAAACACTTACCGCATATACTACTAACAATGCGCCACCTGATACAAACATTCCATGAATAATACCAGCACCGATCAAAACAATTGATAGCACAATTCGATTAGGCGTCCAGTCATTTTTTATTATCAGATTTTTCACCCCAATCGAAATAACCAAAACTCCGTATATCGTTAATAACGTATCGCTAGGTAAAAATTTATAAATTTGAATACCAACTATCATGCCCAATAACATTATGATACTCATTTTCAACAATTCTTTTTTATTAATATTCTTATAATTTTGTATTGTGATTAATAATCCTGACATCCAAGCCATTGCACTTAGTACCACTTTTGCATTATCCATTCCTAGCAATATCATTGAAGGAGGCATCGCTAGTACTGTTCCTGCAAACCCTGTTATCGTTTGTAACACATTGGATATAAATAACACAATCAAAAATAATATCGTATCCACTATTTTTCTCCTATAAATTAAGTAGCCTCCCATAGTTTCGCATAAATACTATGGAAGGCCATACTTTATTTTCCTATTTATCTAAAACAATCTCCGCCTCTACTCTTTCATGTGCATATTGATTCTTTCGCATCCCTCTCGTAACCTGTACATTTCCCAAAATCAAATAATCCATTTCTCTCTTTGTCACTTTTGAAAAAGACTTAACGGATACTAGATAAAAAACCAATCCCAGTACAATCCATCCGCCTAATGCTATAAAACTTTGAATCGACATAAATGCTGGAGAACCTGGTACGATTAATAACAGTAAAATTCCCACAGATATCAAACTTCCTGCTAATGCTACAAACGGCGAAATCTTGTTCTCATCTGTTGGGTCCCCCACATGTTTTACCAATATATACGCGCAGGCACAGGTAAAGAAATAACCAAACGCTGTACCAACTGAACACATGTCAACTACCCATGTAATCACTTCCCTTCCGAAAAATGGACAGATACAGCACACCAATAATGTAAAGACTACACAAATATTAGGTGTTTGATATTTCGGATGTACCTTTGCAAATGCATCCGGTAACATCTTTGCTCTCGCCATACCAAATAGCAATCTGCTAGATGTCATAAAGAAGCCATTTAATCCTGTGAATATTCCCATTGTAACCGCTACAGCCACAAATCCAACGCCAAGACGTCCCATCGCCAAATCCAATATCGCTCCTGTATGCCATTTCACAATCGTTCCTGTTGTCTCATCTACTAATGATGTAACTTCTTGCCAAGGCAATACACCATCTGTTACTACCGCCATCATCACATAAATGAACGCCCCGACTGTAATAGAAGAAATGAGAAGAAACTTGGCTTTTTTTGCTGGAAAATCATATTCCTCTGCTGCCTGCGGAATACAATCGAAACCGACAAACAAGAATGGAGCTAATGCAACAATTGAAATGAATCCACTAAAGAATGATTTACCTTCCCCATATAATGGTTGTAAACTTTCATATTGAAAACTGCCTGTAAACACAGTTCCACAAACCGATATTACTACGGCTGCTATCATAATAAGAACCATGGTAAATTGCAACTTTCCTACCGACTTTACTCCTCTGTAATTCATAATACCAAAAATAACAATTAGCGAACATGAAAAAAGTGCTTCCCCCGCATACACATCGTATCCCGCTATGGTATATAAATATCCAAAATCCAATACTCCTGGAAAAATATAACTTGCTAATACCGGAAGCGCTGTAGCATTCAATGCAACAATTGAAACATACCCTAGTGAAAGCATCCATCCACATATGTAAGCAACCCTTCGTCCAAACGCTTTATAAGCATATGCAAATTCCCCACCTGCTACTGGAAATTTTGCTATCATATAAGAATAGCTCAATCCTACAACTACCATTAACAAACCACCTGCCAAAAATCCAAGACACAATGGAAGTGGACCTCCTGCTCGTTCAGTCCAATTAGCAGCCTGAATAAAACAGCCCCACCCAATGATTGATCCTACTGCAACGGCCCAAACACTTGAAGGATTTAGTGACTTTTGAAGTTTCGAACGTTCTTTTCGCTCCATATTTATACCCTCTTTCTCATATTACTCATATGCTTGTTCACTGATAGTATAACATTCATCAATATCTGTCACAAATATTTTCCCATCTCCTCGGCTACCATTCGGCCCACATTTTGCTGCTTCTATAATAATATCAATCACTTCGTCTTTTTCTTTTGGCTCAACTGCAATATATAACATTGCCTTCGGCATTTCTTCATATACTACTTCACCAACTTTGATTCCTTTTTGTCTTCCTCTTCCAAAAATCGACCATTTTGAATATGCATTATACCCTGCATCAGATAACGCTTCTGTCACTGCTTGAACCTTTTGTGGTCTTACAATTGCAGTAATTAATTTCATATCTTATTCCCCCCTTCTTTCCTAATACCTATCTCATGGAGTTATACATATCATATAACATCTCGTCTGTTATCTCCACTGGATTATTATACAAGTTTGGATGACGACTAATTCTCACTAGATCATCTACTTGTTCATCTGTCAACTCAAAGTTCTTCATATCTGTACGAAGTCCCATAGATTTTTTCAGTTCTAGAATCGCATCTGCCATCTCTGCTACTGTTACAAATCCTAATTTCTTTGCCAAATCAAGTACTCTTTCCGAATCATTGATTCTAGCAAAATAATCTAATGTCATACCGCAAGCTTCACCATGTGGGATTTTATAGATATTGGTCAATGGGAAGGAACATGCATGGGATGAAGTGGTCTTAGGTAATGTAAATGCCAATCCTGCAATCAATGATGCTTGACACATCTGTTCTCTTGCTTCTACATCATTTCCATCTGTATATGCTCTATATAAATACTTGAATACTAAATCGAGTGCATAGATTGCACATGCATCGCAGATTGGTTGATTCCCTTTACTCCAATATCCCTCTAGCGCATGAGATAACACATCGATTCCTGTGCTAGCTGTAATATATGGTGGCATAGAATAAGTAAGTTCTGGATCGATAATTGCATAGTTTGGATAGAATCCATCAGATACAATTGGTGACTTCTTTCCATTAGAATGGTCTGTCAATACCGATACGCAAGTCACTTCACTCCCCGTTCCTGCTGTAGTCGGAATCGCTATAATAGGCAAATGCTCTTGTGGCACATCAACACCTGTTCCATGATATTTCTTAATTGAATCTTCTGTAAGTGCGATAGTAGCTGCTGCCTTTGCAAGGTCTAGCGCGCTCCCCCCTCCTAAAGCAATGACAAAATCTATTCCTTCTGAGCGAATCACATCTGCACATGCATCTACTTCTGCCACATCTGGATTTGGAGACACACCACTAAATACAGTAGTGACAGTTCCTTCACTCTCTTCCTTTATCTTTTCTGCCAATCCTGTTGTTACAAAAAACGGATCAGAAACCAACAATCCTTTACTAGAATCTAATTTCTTTGCTAAATCTTTTATCTCCGTTACCTTGCCAGCCCCGAATACAATATTAACTGGCTGAGTATAATACCAAGCACTCATAAACTTTCTCCTCTGCTTCTATTTTTATTAGTCACAATGTTGTTCATCTACCATTGTTAATACTTCATCTAAGATAGGTAAGTATTCTTCTAGCTCTTCTTTTGTGATGATAAGTGGAGGGCAGATAGATAAGAAGTTCTCACGTCCAAATGTCGAGAAACCACGCTTCTTAAGTTCTGCAAAAATCCATGGCATCACTGGTCCTGGAATTCCATATTCTTGCATTGGTTCTCTTGTCTCTTTATTCTTCACGATATCAAATGCTGCAAATAAACCGATACATCTTGCTTCTCCTACGCATTTGTGTTTCGCAACCATATCCTCCATAAATGATTTAAGGATTTCACTCATTTCTGCTACATGGCTTTCAATGTCATGATCTTTATAGTAGTTGATTGCTGCAATACCAGCTGCACACGCCAGTGTTTGTCCGGAATATGTAAGACCACATTGAAGCACATTTTCTTCAAAATAACTTGCTACTTTTTCATTTACAATAACACCACCTAATTGCACATATCCACAAGTAACTCCTTTTGCAAATGTAATCATATCTGGTTTGCAATCATAATTTTGCCAAGCAAACCATTTACCAGCTCGGAAGAATCCTGCCATAACCTCATCACAAATCATCATAATTCCATATTTATCACAAAGTGCACGAATTCCTTCTAGGTATCCTTTTGGTGGTAAAATCACACCATTCGCTCCAATTACTGGTTCTAATATAATGGCTGCCACATTATTGGTACCTTCATAACGAAGTTGTAATTCTAAATCTGCTAACGATTTCTTTGTTAATTCTTCATCGTCCACACCCATGGTGTAACCATCTCTATATACTTGTGGATTCATAAAATGGATAAATCCATTCGCTCCACCGATTTCTGCTGCAAATCTTCTCCAGTCACCAGATGCATTAGATGCTCCTAATGTAGCACCGTGATAACTTCTGTATCCCGAAAAGATTTTCGCTCTCCCTGTTACCATGCGAGCCATCTTGATTGCATTTTCATTGGATTCTGCTCCACCATTTGTGAAGAATACTCTTTTATAAGTATCAGCTCCTGCAATCTCTGTAAGCATCTTTGCTAATTTAGATTTTGGTTCTGACGCATATGCTGGTGCCATAAAACACATCTTGTCTGCTTGTTCTTTGATTGCATCTACAATCTCTGGTAGTTGATGTCCTAAATTAGAACAAACTAGCAAAGAGGACATATCTGCGTATTTCTTACCATCATAATCCCAGAAGTAGATTCCCTCTGCCTTCTCCACTGGAATTGCTGGTGCTCCTGATTTTGACCACGATTGCATTACATATTGTTGGTGCATTGCTTGTACTTCTTGTCCTGATAATTTACTCATTCCTTTTCCCTCCTGAAATAAAATAAAGCTCAAGCGAATATAATCATTCGCTCAAGCCCCATTGCCTGTTAATTTATCTTTATTCTTTGTTCTTGCATGAGAGTATACTACCACGCACCATTGCACACATCAAGAGAGACAAAATACAATATTTTTTGTACTCTAGCACAACTCTTCATCAAATATATGATAAATTGCAATCCCAATTTCTAATTTAGTGCGCACTTCCTGCGCCGATAGATTACAATTCACTAGTGATGCAATCTTGCTCAACTTGTAATTTACAGTATTACGGTGTACAAACAATTCCTCTGCTACTGCCTTTAAACTGCCATTATACTTCAAGTATTTGTCTAGCACGATTAGTAAATCTGTATTATGGTAGTTATCATATTCTACAATAGCTTTGACCGTCTCCTCGTAATATTTTCGAATAACCACCTTATTCTCTATCTCCAACAGTAATTTATATATACCAATATCTTCATATTCTAGCATATCTGTTTTTGAATCATAACAGCTCATTACACGAATAAGCTTTCCTGCATTCTCATAGCTAATATGCAATTTTTCAATTCCTTTTACCTGCCCTCCAACCAAATAGTGGGTATTTTCAACCTTAATTTTACTTTCCTCTATAACTTTTTTACAAGATTGGATAATCAGATTTATCTGTTCGTCCGTTGAGTCTGATACTACAATCACTATGTTATTATATACAGTTGTGATATGTAGATAATTATATCGATAAGCAACTTTATTTTTTAATAAATAACTAATTTTATTTAATTTAATTTCCTTTAATGGACGTTTATCATATTCCATTTGAACGATAATACAATTAAAGTTCGCCTCTGTATCTATCAATTGCTTTTGCAATGTTTTAATATGCATTTTTTCATCTTGCGGATATAAAATCGCATTCTTTATAGCCATTTCAAAATCAACATCCCGCAGTTGTCTGTTGGTAATCTCAAAGGTCATGACACGCATAATATTTGCCATATTGATTCTCCACGGTACTGTCATCAAAGGGAAATCCTTTTCCTTACAAAATGTGATTACATCCTCTGGAACTTCTTCTATATATGGACCAAGATTCACAATAATTCCACATGCACTCTTCTTCTGCACTTTTTGAACCACTTTTAGTAAGGTTGTACTTTCGTTCAATGCAATTCCAGTAGTAAATACCAGTTCTCCAAATTCAACAAAATTACCAATTTCCTCACTCTCTACCATATGTGCCCAGGTCATCGGATTCGTCATCCCCGCTTCACCTGCCAAAATAACAAGATCCACTTCCGTTAACTTTGCTATTAATTCTCTTAAAATTGCTGCCATATTATCCTCCTCGTCTACCTTGATATCATTATACACTTTTCTGCACAAGAGTCTATGCAAATCATATTGTGATAAAATAAGTCAACCGCTCAATTTTCCAATTGACAAATTACATCAATCGGTATAGAATGACTCTTGGTCATTCAATAAACAGTTGAAGTTTATAGGAAAAAGTATCTACTTACCGAAGGAATAACACTCTCAGGTTTCTGCACATGCGGAAGAAGACTATAAATGGATGTAACTCTGGAGAAGCTTACTTAAATGTAAGTGCCGAAGGTGCAAAATATGTTATACATATTAATCTCTCAGGCAAAAGGACAGAGATAAAATACCTGAATACACTGCAGGTTTTTATTTTCGTATACGCAGAGGATATATCCGTTCACACGGGTGTATCCTCTTATTTTAATTGTTTTGTTGAATCACACAAATTATATTTATAGGAGATTAGATTATGTGGGCAACAGTGAACGAAGTACTTGTAACAATTGACGATTTTGTATGGGGTGTACCTCTTATGGTGCTGATTCTAGCTGGTGGTTTATTACTTACTACACGCTTAGGCTTATTGCAGATTCGCAAATTACCATTAGCACTTAAGTATATGGTAAAGAACGAGGAAGGAGGCGAAGGTGAGGTTTCAAGTTTCGGTGCTCTTTGTACTGCCCTTTCCGCAACTATTGACACATTTGCAAATAATATCATCTTCAGTGGCATCTAAATTGCCTTGAAAACAGAATGCAGTTCTTCCAGAGACCGTAGTATCTGTCACAGTAGAATGATTCACAAATCCATATAGACAAG
>JAWXVA010000097.1:0-9056 GCA_044425815.1 Eubacteriales bacterium | reverse complement strand
TGAGAACTTAGACCGAGCAGTATTATACAAAGTATTATTGTTAGTGCTAGATATTATCTGCATTAACTTTAGTTCATATATTGCAATCTGGCTACGATTTAATCAATCCCCAGAGATGCCAGAGTTGTATATACAGCCAGTTATAGAGACAGCCTTAATTAACACCATAGTTACAGTGGTGGCATTTGCGTTGCTCAAATTATATACAAGTCTATGGAGATTTGCGAGTGTAAAAGAGTTGACGTACATTATAGAGGGATGTGCAATTTCTGTATTATTTAATATTGTGTTTTACTACGCAACATTTAAGCCAGTATTTAGAAGTTATTTTATTATGTATCCTGCAGCGTTATTTTTACTCACATGTGGAACTAGATTCTCCTACAGACTATTACGGTTGTTATACCGAGGAAGTAATCATGGACAACATATGCGTCATACGATGATTATTGGAGCGGGGGAAGCTTGTAACGTAGTTATGAAAGAGCTTGAATTAAGCTTAGAATTAGATGCGAAGATTTGTTGTATCATAGATGACGATGTGAAGAAACACAGAACACATATTCATGGAGTAAAAGTAGTAGGTGGTCGTGATAAGATTATAAGCGAAGCAGAGAAATATAAAATTAACGAAATTATTATAGCCATACCTAGTATTAGCAAGAAAGAACTTAGTAAATTATTAGAGTTATGTAAGAATGTACCAGGCTGTGAACTTAAGATCCTACCAGGTGTGTACCAATTGGTAAATGGAGAGGTAAGTGTATCAAAACTTCGTAATGTACAGATTGAAGACCTTCTTGGTCGTGCTGTTACACCGATTACTACAGAGAAAGTCGGACGTTATGTATCGGGTAAGGTTGTACTTGTAACAGGCGGTGGCGGAAGCATAGGAAGTGAACTTTGTAGACAACTAGCAGCCAATGGGGTAGGAAAATTAATCATATTTGATATCTATGAGAACAATGCATATGATATCCAACAAGAATTAAAGAAGAAATGTCCAAATTTAGATTTAGTTGTCTTAATTGGGTCTGTACGTAATGGACGTAAACTAGACAGTGTATTTTCACAATATAGACCAGACATTGTGTACCATGCAGCGGCACATAAGCATGTACCTCTTATGGAGACTAGCCCGAATGAGGCTATCAAGAATAATGTATTTGGTACTTACAAGACGGCATTTGCTGCAGATAAGTATAAAGTAGAGAAATTCGTATTGATTTCAACAGATAAAGCAGTTAACCCAACAAATATTATGGGTGCATCGAAGCGTATGTGTGAAATGGTAATTCAAGTATTTAGCCATCACTCAGATACGGAATTCGTAGCAGTACGATTCGGAAATGTATTAGGAAGTAATGGAAGTGTTATTCCGCTATTTAGAAAACAAATGGAAGCTGGTGGACCTGTTACGGTAACGCATCCAGATATTATCCGTTATTTCATGACCATTCCAGAAGCGGTATCCCTAGTACTACAAGCAGGTGCCAATGCAAAAGGTGGAGAAATCTTCGTCCTTGATATGGGAGAGCCTGTGAAAATTGCAGAACTAGCCAAGAACTTAATCAAGTTGTCGGGCTATAAATTAGGAATCGATATGGATATAGAATACACAGGACTACGTCCAGGTGAGAAATTATACGAAGAGCTGCTTATGTCAGAAGAAGGATTAGAAAGTACAGAGAATGAGTTGATTCATATCGGAAAACCGATGGACTTTGATGAAGATGAATTTATCAAAGAATTAAATAATTTATACAAAGAAGCCTATGCCGAGACAGAAGAGATGAAAGAGATTGTGCATAGAATTGTGCCAACATATAATCGTAGACAAGAAGATATCACTAGAGATAAAGAGCTACAAGATAGTTTGAAAAGCGACTTCCCAGATACGAGATCACATTTGCCAAATGAGTTCTTGAAAGTAGGAGTCAACTAATAAATAACAAATAATGGAGTGAACCGATGTATAATAAAGTAGTGAAACGAGCAATTGACATTGTATTATCATTATGTGGAATTATAGTATTATCCCCAGTGTTTTTGGCATTAGTAATTGCTATTAAACTAGAATCAAAGGGACCAGTACTCTTTAAGCAAAAGAGAATAGGAATACATAAGACACATTTTGATATTCTGAAATTCAGAACGATGAAAATTGATACACCGAAAGATTGCCCGACACATTTATTGAAAAATCCAGAGCAATATATTACGAAAGTCGGAAAATTCCTTAGAAAAACAAGTTTAGATGAATTGCCACAGATTTTTAATATTCTAAGCGGTAAGATGAGCATCATAGGTCCAAGACCAGCGCTTTGGAATCAATATGATTTATGTGATGAGCGTGACAAATATGGTGCGAATGACGTTCGACCAGGCTTAACTGGATGGGCACAAATTAATGGACGTGACGAATTAGAAATAGATGTGAAAGCAAAATTAGATGGCGAGTATGTACAGAAGTTAAGTTTTGTATTTGATGTCAAATGCTTTTGGGGTACTATTGTATCCGTATTAAAAAGTGATGGCGTTAAAGAAGGTGGAACAGGAGGCAAATAATGAAGAAGATACTTATAACAGGTCAAGATAGTTATATAGGAATGTCTTTTGAGTCGCATATGGAGAAGGTAGAAGGATATGAAATCGACACTTTGGATATGCGTACACCTGAGTGGAAAGAAAAAGACTTTGCCCCTTACGATGTGGTATTTCATGTTGCTGGAATTGCACATTCGGATAACGGAAAGATTTCAGAAGAACGTGCAGTATTATATTATGAAGTGAATACGAAGCTAGCAGAAGAAGTAGCTATCAAGTCCAAAGAAGAAGGCGTAAAGCAGATTATCTATATGAGTAGCATGAGTATCTATGGTGACAGTGCAGGGATTGGGCAGAGTAAGATGATTAATCATATGACGGAACCAAAACCTACGAACGCTTATGGAAATAGCAAATTGCAGGCGGAATTAAAGATAATGCCTTTACAATCGGCGGATTTTAACGTAGTAGTACTTCGTCCACCGATGATTTATGGTAAGGATAGTAAGGGGAATTACTCAACACTTTCGAAATTAGCAAGAAAATCACCAGTATTTCCGAACATAGACAACTGTCGCTCTATGCTATACATTGAAAATCTATGCGAATTTGTGCACCTTATGATAGCCAATCATGAGAGTGGTGTCTTTATGCCACAGAATAGTGAATATACAAGAACTTCAGAAATGGTAAAACTTGTAGCACAGCACAACCATAAGTACATTTTATTAACAAGAGTGTTCAATCCATTCTTAAGGTTATTATCACCCGTACTTCCAATGATAAACAAAGCGTTTGGTAACTTATCCTACGAGCAAAGCGTCAGTGAGTACAAAGATAACTATCAGATAGTGAATTTTAGAGAATCGATACAAAGGACGGAAGGTTAATGAAGATATTAGTAATAACACAGTACTTTTATCCCGAACAATTTAGAGTAAATACTTTATGTGAAGAATTAGTACATCGTGGACATGATGTCACAGTATTAACGGGATATCCGCAGTATCCAAAAGGGAAGATATATGAAGGGTATGGATTTAATACGCCATACGAAAACAATTGGAACGGTGTGAAAATTCACCGCGTAAACATGAGACCAAGAGGTAAGACGCCACTTGGTTTACTTATGAACTGCTTTACCTTCGTAAGAGAAGGCAATAAGTGGGTAGAACAATGTGAAGAAAAATATGATGCAATCTATGTATTTGAAGTATCGCCCGTAACGGTGGGGTTACCAGCATTGACATATAAAAAGAAATTTGGAACACCGATATTTTTCAATGTTCAAGATTTATGGCCAGAGAACGTAGAAGTAATTATGGGGATTCATAATCGATTGATTATCGATCGGATTAATAAAACAGTAGATAAGATATACAATGGCTCAGATAAGATCCTCTGTTCGTCGCGAGGATTTGTTGAAAATATAGCAGCCAGAGGTATTGCAAGAGATAAATTAGTATTCTGGCCACAATTCTGTGACCAACCAGATTCTACACAACTTCATAGACCAAAACAGTTCGAAGAGACGATGTTTAATGTGGTATTTACAGGTAATATCGGGCAGGCTCAAGGAATCGACTTATTAGTAAAAGCAATAAATTTGATCAAAAAAGAGAATGTCAAATGCTATCTAGTAGGAGATGGAAGAGCCATCGATGGAATCAAGAAACTAGTAGCAGAATTAGAGATAGAGCACAAAGTCGAATTCGTCGGGAGAGTGTCTGAACACGAGGCGAATGAATATGTGCATTATGCAGATGCAGCGTACTTGTCACTTGTGGATAACAAAGTCTTCAATATGACAATACCAGCAAAACTACAGACATATTTAGCATGCGGGACACCAATCATCGGAGCTGTAGATGGGGAATGCGCATCAATCATCGAGCAAAATCAATGTGGAATCTGTGCGAAGAGAACTCCTGAAGATGTGGCAGCAAGTATTCTGAAAATCAAGAAACAAACACCCGAAGATATAATCACCATGCGAGAATGCGCAAGTCAGTGCTTCTGTGAACATTTTACAAAAGAAAAATTAGTAACTGAACTAGAGCATTTAATGAAAGAGTCTATATAACACTAAAAAACATATAGTAGAGGAAATCATATGAAAGTAATGCAAATCAATTCTGTCTGTGGTAAAGGTAGCACAGGCAAGATTGCTGTAGATATCTGTGATATACTCACGCAAGAAGCGGTTGAGTGTAGAATTGCATACGGAAGAGATCAAGCAAGTGGCATTGATTCCCAATCCACAATGCGTGTGGGGACAGAACTGGATGTAAAAGTCCATGGGCTTATGACGCGGATTACAGATAGAACAGGATTCTATTCTAGAACAGCGACAAACCAATTGATTGCTAAAATCGAAGCATATAATCCCGATGTAATACACTTACATAATATACATGGATATTATATAAATATTGAAATTCTATTTAAGTACATGGCTAGAACGAACAAAAAAGTAATATGGACTTTACATGATTGCTGGGCTTTTACAGGACACTGTGCATATTTCGATATGGTAGGATGCGAGAAATGGAAGACAGGCTGCTATCAATGCGTACAGAAAAAATCTTATCCACAATCCTTGGTACTAGATAACAGTAGAAGAAATTATAGAGACAAGAAGCAGTTATTTACTGCAATAAAAGATATGACGATTATTACGCCATCCAAGTGGCTAGCAAATCTTGTGAAGGAGTCCTATCTTGGGAAATATCCAGTGAAAGTCATTCACAACGGAATAGACTTAGAGAAATTCCATCCAGTGAAAAGTGATTACAAAATACGCAATGCAATGGAAGATAAACATATGATTCTCGGAGTGTCGAATATCTGGGAAGAGCGAAAAGGTTTAAAAGATTTATTAGAATTGCAGAAATTATTACCAAATCATTACCAGATTGTCTTAGTTGGGTTAAGCCAAGAGCAAGTAGATTCCCTTCCAGAAGGGATGATTGGAATGACGCGTACAAGCTCTCAAGAAGAGTTAATAGAATTATATAGCGAAGCAGATGTATTCGTGAATCCAACCTATGAAGACAATTTTCCAACAACCAATATAGAAGCACTAGCTTGTGGAACACCTGTCATTACTTATAATACGGGAGGAAGTCCAGAGGCAGTAGATGAAACTTGTGGAATCGTAGTAGCACAAGGTGATATCGAGGCTCTGAGCGAGCAGATTCAAAAGATAATAGGCTACAAAGTGAAGCACCAGCTTAAGGATAGTACGAAAGATGAAGACGGCAGATGTGATATGGATGTTTATAGCCAAGAAGCTTGTGTGATTCGTAGTAAGCAATTTGATAAGCAAAGTAGATATATGGATTACTTGGCGGAATATAGTGAAACAAAGCAATAACATTCATTAGAAATAGCAAAACTAAGTAATGCGATTTATATAAATAACTAGAATGGTTAGGTGAAAAATGAAAATAGCTTATATCTCATGCCTATGCAACGATCAATATATCGAGAAGGCATACCCACAACACAAAGATATTGTATCGATTCCAGCGAAGAAATACCACAAGCTAATTGTGGAAGGACTATGCAAGATACCAGAAATTACGAAAATAGAAGTGATATCTTCTACTAGAATAAGTGGAACATATTATACAGCTGGAAAAAAGATAGAAGAGAATAAAAAAGTGAGTTTTTGCCACTTATCAACGATAAATGTCAGAGTTATCCACAATATCCACAAAATTGTAGCAATTATGTGCAAAATTCTTTCGATGAAGAAAGAAAAAGACACTGTTGTCGTACTAGATGCGCTAAATATTTCGCTTGCGATAGGAGCTAGTATTGCGTGTAAATTACGTGGAATCAAGACGCTCGGAATCTTGACAGATTTACCAGCATTCGTAACAAGCAAGTCCGATGCAAATGACAAAGTTTTGCAGAAATTAGATTCTTATTTATTTTTAACAGAAGAGATGAATACTGTTGTAAATAAAAAAGGAAAGCCATATCTTGTAATAGAGGGGCAAGTGGATAAGGGAATGTCTTGTTCTGAGAATCGATTAGAAGAGAAATATAATAAAAAAGTATGTATTTACGCAGGAGTATTAATTGAACTATATGGTAGTAAATACATGGTAGATGAATTCATCAAAGCGGATGTGCCAAATGCCGAATTACATTTATATGGTAAAGGTGATTTTGTGGACAAACTAGAAGGAGAATACAAGGCGTATCCACAGATTAGATACATGGGTACGAAACCGAATTCTTATGTAGTGGAAGAAGAGTTGAAAGCTACACTTCTCATCAATGCTAGACCAACAAAAGAGGAGTATACGAAATACTCATTTCCATCAAAGAACATGGAATACATGGTGTCAGGGACACCGATTCTAACAACAAAATTAGCAGGAATGCCAACAGAATATTATAATTACGTATATCTAATCGAAGATGAATCAGAGGGTGGATTGGCTAGAACATTACAAGAAGTACTAAGCAAGCCCAAAGAAGAATTGCATGAATATGGTGCAAAAGCGAAAGCATTCGTATTAATGAAGAAAAATAACGAAGTGCAGGCAGAGAAAATTTACAGATTCTTGAAGGAACACTTATTGTAGAAATATGTATGGTATAGGAAATGAGGAAAAAACGATGAAGATACTTTGGTTGTGTAATATCATGTTACCAGCAATTGCAAATACATTAGGCAAAGAGCCATCCAATATAGGCGGATGGTTAACGGGATTATGCAATGATTTATCGCAGGACAAGTCGAGAGAGCTTGTCGTAACATTTCCAAATGATGAGAAGATTCAAGGAGATACGGGTACGTTCCGATACTATGGATTTGACAAGAGTGATAGACAGGAGCAATTTGAAGGAATACTAGCCAAAGAGCAACCAGATATCATTCACATCTTTGGGACAGAATTCAAACACACGCTAGAAATGGTGAATGCTTGCGAGTCCTTGAAACTATTGGATCGTGTAGCGGTTAACATACAAGGTTTGATTTATTATTATGGCGAATACCACTACACCGCGGGACTTCCATCGAAAGTAGTCAATGGATACACGTTCCGTGATTTTGTGCGTCAAGACAATATAAGACAGCAACGTTTACGATTTATCGAGCGTGGCCAAGATGAAATTAACGCCATCAAGAAAGTGAAATATGTAATCGGCAGAACGGATTGGGATAAGGCAGGGACGAAACAAATCAATCCCGACGTAACGTATTTTTTCTGCAATGAGACATTAAGGAGTTCGTTTTATCAATATCGTTGGGATATAGAAACTTGCGAGAAACATTCCATTTTCTTAAGCCAAGGGAATTATCCGATAAAAGGATTTCACCACATGTTAGCTGCAATGCCAGCGATATTAAGACAGTATCCAGATGCGAAGATATATATCACAGGCAAGAATCCACTAGAAATAAGTGGAAAAGCCAAGTTAAAAGAAGATGGATACAGTAGATATATCAAGCAATTAATCATAAACAATCAATTACAAGACCATGTGGTATTCTTAGGTTCACTAAACGAGCAGCAAATGTGTGAGCGATATCTCAAGTCTCATGTATTTGTGTCAGCATCTTCTATTGAGAATTCACCGAATTCCGTAGGGGAAGCTATGATACTAGGTGTACCAACAGTGACATCTGATGTCGGTGGTGTGAAGAACATGCTAACCCATGAAGAACAAGGGTACATTTATCAGCACGATGCACCATATATGCTAGCATATTATGTATGCAAATTATTTGCAAATGAAGTAAAGTGTCAAGCATTTTCACTTAGTGCAAGCAAACGAGCGCATCAGACGCATCACCAACAGAAGAACTTGGAGACCGTTATCGCAATATATGATGCAATCGCAAAAGTATCGAGTTAGTGAATCGAGTTAGTGAATCGAGTTAGTGAATCGAGTTAGTGAATCAAGTTAGTGAATCAAGTTAGTAGATGATACTTGAAGTTTTATCATAATCAATAGAGGAAATGTTAGGAGAGATAGTGTGAAGATTACATTTTATTCCAATTTTTTAAATCATCATCAATTGCCATTTTGCAGAGCAATGCAAGCATTGACAGACAACAATTTCACATTCGTGGCAGCAGAAGGAATTCCCGAAGACAGAGTCAAGCTGGGATACGAAGACATGAATAAGAAATACGATTTCGTATTGACCACATATGATAGTGAAGAAAATAAAGAGAAGGCAATGAAGCTAGCAGAGGAATCCGATGCGATTATTCATGGATCTGCGCCAGAAGCTTATATTACAAGACGTCTGAAATTAAATAAATTAACATTCCGTTATTCAGAGCGTATCTACAAACGCGGAATCTGGAGAGTAATATCCCCACGTGGTTTTAAACACATGATGCGATATCACAGAAATTATAGAAAAGAGAAGCTACACATGCTATGCGCAAGCGCATACACAGCTGGGGATTTCGCAATGTTAGGTTCATACAAGAACAAATGCTACAAATGGGGCTATTTCCCAGAAGTAATCGAGT
>JAWXVA010000096.1:0-9069 GCA_044425815.1 Eubacteriales bacterium | reverse complement strand
GTAATATAAAAGAGCTTGTAAAATACGCAGATTTTGCCATGTATGAAGCGAAACATACGGTGAAAGGGAGCATGCGTGAATTTAATCGTGATATCTATGCGGAAAAAATCTACCTTATGGAAAATCGCGAGGCAATCAATCAACTAATTGAAGAGCGCCGTATACGATTTATGTTCCAACCTATTGTAAATGCAAAAACGGGTGAGATTTATGCATATGAGGCATTGATGCGATCGGAACATGCGATGTTTAAGTCACCACTTGAAATCCTAAAGGTAGCAGCAAGCCAATTCAAACTTAGCGAATTAGAAGATATGGTCATTCGGAAAGCAGTAGAAACAGCATATGAAAACCGCCATCAATTCGGCAGCAGGAAAATCTACATCAATAGCATTGCTAGTCAGATGATTTCATCAGAAAGTTATATGGAATTAGAGGAAGAATACGGTGAGTTTTTAAAACAAGTAGTAATTGAAATCACGGAAGCAGAAGATGATATACCTGAAAAAATGACAGAAAAAGTATTAGCTATTAAAGGATATGGAATGGGACTTGCTATTGATGACTTTGGTAGAGGGTTTACGAATGAATTGAAAATTATTGCAATTAATCCAGATGTGATTAAAATTAATATGGATTTATTACATGGGATTTATGAGGATAAAGATAAACAAACGTTATGTACTAATATTATAGCGTATTCACATTCTAAAGGAATACGTATTGTTGCAGAAGGGATAGAACAAGTAGAAGACTTGAAGACAGTGGTAGAATTAGGAGCGGATTATCTACAAGGCTACTATTTAGCAAAACCAAGCTTTAATCCGGTAGAGATACCAGCAGAAAAGAAAGAAATCATTGTAAGATTACAGGACCACATATGCAAATAGACCAATTCGTGATAGAATAATAACAACAAATTATTCAATACGGAAAAGTGAGGTCAATTATGGAAAAACGTTATCAATTACTAATACAACAATTAAATTCTATATTGGAAGGAGAGACCGATACTATTGCGAATCTGAGCAATGTATCGGCATTGTTGTATCATGCACTAGATAATATTAACTGGGCAGGGTTCTATTTGAAGAAGAATGATGAGTTAATTCTTGGTCCATTTCAAGGGAAGTTAGCGTGCATGCACATTAGATTAGATAGAGGAGTGTGTGGGCGAGCAGCAACTACAAGAGAAATACAATGTGTAGCAAATGTGCATGAATTTGAAGGTCACATTGCATGTGATTGTGCAAGTAATTCAGAGATTGTAATTCCGATAGTGATAGATGATGAAGTCTTTGGTGTATTAGACATTGATTCATATGAGTTTAATAATTTTAATGAAGTCGATGTGAAATATTTAGGGGAATTTGTGGAGAATTTGATAAAGTTTATTTTTATTTAGTGGGAGAAGATAGGTATGATATTACAGAAACGAATCCCGAAAGATTTTTACAAATTATTCCGCACACAAAATATGGAATATTATATGCTTCTTCTTGTGGCTTTATACAAAGAGAATGCTTTGGCATATATGGCATTGGGTCTGACGGAAGAGGAGTGCAGAGGAATTATAAGCCACACTATGGTGAAGTCACATATGGCATGGATTATGGAAATCGAAGATGTTGAAGAAGAAATTCAAGAATTCGGAGAAGCAGAAGCGCAGAATTTAATGGGGATTTCACCAGCGAGTGTGTTGTCACACCTAACAAAATGGGGATGGCTGAAGAAAGATTATGATGAAAAACTCAATCGAGATATCTATGCATTTCCAGAATACAGTCAATTATATATTGAATTATTTCAACATCTACAGACAGAAGACGATAGCCGTGAGCGTGAGAGTATTCTGTCTATTTATAGTGCATTATATACTTACTATAGCGATCAGGATAGAAATAATATTATTCTGAACAATGCATTGCAGACATGTAGAAGACTAAGTCAGTTGATGACTAATATGCAAGATGGAATGCGATCATATTTTGAGCTATTAGCGAGGGAAAATGATTTTAAAGGGATTCAAAAAGTTTTAATAGATGAGATGAGTCAAAGTGACAGCAAAAAATACGCTATCTTGACAACGACAGATAGTTTTTATAGATATAAAGAAGAAATCAAAGAATTGCTGAGCAAAATTTTTATTGAAAACGATCTGGAAAAAAGTAAAATTAGTAGTCAATTTGTCGCATTAGAGGAAAACACACTAGCTCACAAGCGATTGGAAATGAAGTTGGAATGGTGCGAAGAAGCAACACAGATCACTTACCGATTAGAACGTGAATTTGATCTTATGGAAAAGAAATATAATCGATTGATTGAACAGAAAACTATATTCGCAAAACGAGCTTTAGCAAGATCACGTTATATTTTACAAGAAGGAAACAATAAAGAAGATTGTATCTTGCAATGGATTCATTTGCTGACACATAGTGAAAATCAAGAGGAGATATTAGAACAAACAAGAGAACAGATGGGTCTCACATCTCAATTTAAGGTCATGACCGATGAAAGTTTTAGTAGTAGAAAAAATCAAATTGATACAGAATTTAAACCTGCATCTGTGACAGAAATTAAAAAGTCGCAAGAAGAACCGATGACAGACTATATTCCAAAACCTTTGTATACGAAAAAGCAATTGCGTGAATTTATAGAAATAAATCGAATAGGGGATACATTTGTAGCCACAGAAAATACAGTACAGTCATTAGAGGATTTAGAAAAATTATTATTTGTATGGCAAGAAGCCACAGAGAGTAATCAGACTGCAAAGGAAGTGCTGTTAGGTGAAGATATCAAGAATAATCAAGGACTGTCCTTTAGTCAATTGAAAATAAAGGGGGAGTAAAACTATGTTTGAAGCATTACAAAAACTACCAGAATTATCCGTGACAGAGATTGAAAATTTAAAAAAAGTTATGCAAGATTTATTTCGAAACACTTGCATTTTACAGGTGAAATACGATCCGGAGACATTGGTCCCTCGTAATAATCCAAGATATAAAATTTGTGTAGACTATCGACCAATCATCGCAGATTATTTAGAACTATTAGGCTGTGAATTAATCCATGATGCAACAGAACAAATCTTTCGGATTGCAGGAGAAGGTGCAGTAGTAGAAAAAATGAGTTTAATGACAACAAGAATTTTAGTGCTACTGAAGTTGATTTACCACGATAAAATCATGGGAGAAGGTCTACAAGCCACGGTTACTAATTTAGCTCAAATACGTGAATATGGAGCAGATACAAGACTCCTCACACGTAAATTGACCGATCAAGAGTGGCAAGAGGCACTCGTATTACTTAAAACACATCAAGTAATTAGTTATAATGGAGCAGCTACCATTGTAGAAGATTATACGCCGATTTATATTTACAGTACCATTAATATTTATTGTAAAACAGCGTCATTAGCGCAGTTAGTAGATTATTATAAGGCAGAAGATAAGATAGAAGATAGAGAAGCGTATTTAGAGGAGGTAGCCAATGAAACAAGGCAAGAAGATATTTACTAAATTATGCTTGAATAACTGGGGCGGAGTCAGTCACAAAGTAATGGAGTTTCATGAATATGTGAATCTCTTCAGTGGGAAAAGTGGATCAGGTAAATCCACGGTAATGGATGCGCTACAGGTTATTTTATACGGAAGTTGTTCGGCAAATTTTCTCAATAAAGCAGCAGAAGATGGGAAGAACAAAAGAAGTGTATTAGGATATTTACGTGGAGAACAAAAAGATGGTTCTGCAAATAGAGCTAATATGGATTTTTGTTCTTCTATAGTATTAGAATTGAAAGATACAGCTACAGGGATTGTAAATTGCGTAGGATTAACCTTTGAGGTAAGAAAAGCAGACACAGATTTGAAAAAATATACGTATTTTAGCCATTCGGGAAAGATTCCGCAAGATGAATATTTGAATAAAGAAGGAATACCATATACAATACGTGAAATAAAACAGTTGATAGAAGAACGTAGCAAATCGGAAGATAATCGTGGGCGTGGAGAAGTGAACCGTACTTATCCGACAAAAGAATCATACTTGAATACCTTGAATGAAAGTATTATGGGATATGTTGACGGTAGTCGATTCATAACGATGGAAAAAAGCGCTATTGCACTTCGAATGACAAATGGTACAGGGCAGTTTATACGCGATTATATGTTTCCCAAAAGTACCAGTGATACGATAAGACAAATGAGTGAGCAATTGGGAGCATACAATGAAATAAAGAGTCAAATTGAAGATTTGAAAGAACGTATTGAAGGGTTGAAAAAAGTAAAAAAACATGGACAATCACTTTTGGTACATCAAATCAAGCAATTAGAAATTGAAAAAACCATAAAATATATGGATATATATTATACGGAACAATGTATAGAGGATAAGAAATCTGCATTAAAAGATGTAGAATATGAAAAAACAAAATTTGATGCAAAAAAGCTAGAACTACGTGAACAGAAAAAACAAATAGAGGAAGTCTTGCGAGAGGTATTGGTAGCGCTGCAATCGAGTGACTTAGGAACAAAACTTAGTGCATTAGAAGAATTAAACCGCCGTGGTGAAATGCTTGATGGTTCATATGAGGAATGGAAGCGTATTGTTGAAAAGCTACATTATTGGGAACAAGATGAATACATTAGTGATTTTGTGAGTAATCCAATGCGAAATCGAATTGTTGAATTTAGCAAAGGTCATGTTTCGGAAGAGCTATGTGCTGTATTGTGTAAAAATATTGCAGATACTAGAGAAATTCTAGAAGAAGAATATGATGAATACAATAGCCGAAAGAAAGCAGTCGGTATGTTGTTGCAGGAGAAACAACAGCTTGTAGAAGATATGAAAAACAATCGTAAGACATATCCAGAAAATCTTATGAAGGCACGGAAAGAACTTTCCAGTAGACTCAGTATGAAATATGGTAGACCGATTTCGGTTCATATATTTGCAGATTTATTTGATATACGAGAAGAAGAATGGAAAAATGCGGTAGAAGGACGCCTAGGTGCATTGAAATTAGCATTAGTAACAGAACCTCAATATGCACATGACGCTGCAGTTTTATTCCGTGAAATGAAGCAATATGAATTTGTAAATCTTATACAGACAAAGCGGATAACGCAAGAAGAACAACCAGTTGAGGCATATGCATTGTACGAAGCTGTTACAACGCAGGAAAAATATATAGATGCATGTTTGCGAAGATATCTAGGACGTGTAATCAAATGTGAGACCATAAAAGACTTAGAGCATGTCAATGATGGTGTGACAAAAGATTGTTATGCATACAGTAATTTTATGTTCAGACATTTAAAAAAGAAAGATTATATGACATATGCTTGTATTGGGACAAAGGTATCAAAAGCTAAGCTGAATGAATATGAAGATGAAATTCAGAAATTATCGAAGGAATATGCAGAAATTCTCCGTGCATTAGAAGCAATTAAGAAATCTAGAAACTTTGAAACACTAGAACAAGAATCTAATTATTTGGTGAGATTATCTCATACACAAAATGAACTTGAAAAATTAGTGACACAGAAATCAAGATTAGAATTTGAAGTAAAAGAATTACAAGAAGGTGAGTGTCGCCTACTTCAAGAGAAAGCACAACAATTAGAAAAAGATAGCGAAGAAGCGGGACAAGCGGTAGAAGAGAATGATACGAAATTAGCCAAAATAACTACAGACAAGATTATGCTAGAGGCCGACATAAGAAAATTAAATGAAAATCTTGAAGGTCATTTAATGGGATATTCGTCGGATGCATCGATTGAAGTATTGGTGCAGACAGTGGAAAGAAAGCAATTCGGCACAGTTAAGAATCGAAAAATAGCAGAAGTAATTCGAATTAAGGAAGCGATTGAATCAGATCAGGAGCAATTAGAAATTGCGAGAGAAGCTTACGTACTTAAATATCCAAATTGTGGATTCCAGATACGAGAAAAGTCCAATGAAGTATACGAAAAACAGTTAGAGTCTTATGAACAAGATTATGAAGAAAATTATCTATGTGAGTTTGAAAAACAAGCGAAATTGGTGCAAAAAAGCCTTCGTGAAAATGTATTAGCAACCATTCATGGTGATATAAAAGCAGCGAAACGACATGCCAATTCTATCAACCGCATGCTGCGAGATACTAATTTTTCTGATAGTACATATCAAATAAAGATTGATGCTGCGAAAGATGAAAATGGACAATTCTATGAGATGTTAATGGCAGAAGAGCTAGATAGTAAGAATATTTATAATGATGGATTTGAAGGGCAATTAAGCTTAGGAGAAGACACATTTTACGAAAAATATGAGCATAAAATCCAATTATTATTAAATAAATTTATGCCGTCTACAAAAGAAGATGCTATGACAGAACAGCGCCAAAAAGAAATGGAATGGTACAGCGATTACCGAAATTACTTATCATTTAGTATGTTCGAACAATTCATCGATGAGGATGGAAAAATCCGTGAGAATTATGTGGATGATATGGCAGGAAAAGATTCAGGTGGAGAAGGACAGAATCCAAAGTATGTAGCATTATTAGCAGGATTCGCCATGCTTTATATGAATCAGAACAATCAAGATTCCAAGATTAAATTAGTACTATTAGATGAAGCTTTTTCGAAAATGGATCAAGAACGTAGTGAGGAATGTCTGAAATACGCACGTAGGATGAATCTTCAATTAATCGTATGTGTGCCAGATGAACGATTACAATCATTGATTAGAAATGTAGATTCGGTTCATGGATTTAGGAGACATCAAAATCAGATACATATGATGCATATAGATAAAGGCGACTATTTAAAAATATTAGAAGGATTAGACGAGGAAATCTAATGAAAGAAAAATTATATACAATACCTATAATCGATGCGGTGAATGAAGAAACAGAGTGTCCTTTTTGTTATATAGAGAAAAAAATGGAAGAGGATGCACTAGAATTTGTGCTCGGTAGCAGTGCTTCTTATATGGAGCGCGATGTGCGTGCTGTTACGGATGAAAAAGGATTTTGCCGTGAACACTTTAAAATGATGTACGAATATGGCAATTCCCTAGGAAATGGATGGATTCTTAAGACTCATTACATGCGAAAGATGGACGAATTAAAGAAGGCATTTTCAGCGGTGAAATCCAGTGGGGGGAAAAAGAAGTTCTCATTATCAAAAAAAGAAGAGCCAACTAATGCAGTAAGTGCATTTGCACGAAAAGAGAAGGAATCTTGTTATATCTGTGAGCAAATTAAGCGAGATTATGATAGATACATGGATACATTTGTAGTGCTATATGGAAAAGATCCTGAATTTAAAGCAAAAGTTCTTTCTTCAAAAGGTTTCTGTATTAGTCATATGGGAGATCTTTGTATGGCAGCAGAGCGCAAACTCCGAGGAGAACAGTTAGTGAATTTTTATCAAGAAATCGAACAGTTAATGAATACAAACTTACAACGAACCTTCGAGGATGTGTCTTGGTTAATTGAAAAATATGATTATCGCAATCGGGATGCAGATTGGAAAAACTCCAAAGATGCAGTACAAAGAGGAATGCAGAAGCTAAAAGGGGGCTTCTAGCTTCTGCAAAAATAAGAGGAAAAGGTTATATTAATTCTAAAAATTCATTTTCAAAAATTGGTTTCGAGAACAGATAGCCTTGACCATAATCACAACCCATATCAGCGAGGAGCTTACGTTGCTCCTCGTTTTCTACGCCTTCTGCAACAATCTTTAATTTCAATTGTTTTGACATATGAATAATATTTTCGATAATCGTTGCCCCTTTGTGCGCATCTAAAGTGTCTCCAAGAAAATCACGGTCCAATTTAATGACATCAATAGAAATATCTTTTAGTCTATGAAGAGAAGAAACACCAGATCCAAAATCATCCATCGATACGGAAATGCCGTAATTACGTATTGCAATTAGTTTTTTTAGTACGATATCAAAATTTTCAATAATTGCGCTTTCAGTGATCTCTATTTCAATTGCTTGAACTGGAATAGAGTACTTTTTAAGTATTGTCGTTATAGTAGGCAGAAAATCTTCTTCTAACAGTGTGAGCCCCGAAATATTAATTGAAATACGAGGCAGAGTAAAATCCTTGCTGTTTTGGATGAATATACAAACTTCTTCAAATACGTAATAATCTAATTTTACAATAAACCCATTTTGCTCAAATACTGAAATGAATTGATCAGGAAAGATAGGAGGAATGCTAGAGCGTTTCCAACGTACCAATGCTTCTGCCCCGATAATTTTCTGCGTTTGTAAATCAACTTTTGGCTGATAACACATAACAAATTCTTTGCGAGCGATGCCTTCTTCCATATTGGCAACAACATTACTTTTGATAAGGCGAGTAGTCTCCATATCAGGAGTGTAGGTAATGACTGTCTTTCCATAGCTGCCTTTGCCTCTGAGGCGTGCATAATTAGCACAGTCCATCATATATGACAAACGTAAATGCCTATTCTCGATATGATAAATACCAGCGCTAGTATGTAAAGGGAAATTACAACCTAGTATTTGTTCGAGTTCTTCTTTAATGTAGTTTGAGCAGAACATCTTGTTCTGACAGCGCTTTTTAATAGCATAACTAGGAATCAAAATCATAAATAAATCTTGGTTTAATCGGCTGATAACACGAGCATCACTGAAACAGTTCTTTAATTGCTTACTAACTAATTGAATCACTTTCTGAGAGGCATCAAAACCATACATTTCTTTAAGATGTTTGAAATGGTCAATATCAAGAGAAAGTATAGAAAAATTTTCTTCGGGATATTCTTTCAAATATTTTGTTGATTTCTGGATAAAGGCATATTCTGAAAATAAACCTGTTAAATTATCATGGTTAACCATTTTAATCATAGCTTGTTTCTTAGAGGCGGTAAATATTATTATAAGTAAGAAGAATAAAATAGCTAATCCCAGTAAGGTGTAGAATCTATATTTATATAATGTTTCAAAAAGTGTTTTGTCACTGTGTGATATTAGCATATTGCTAAGTAAAAGGTTATGAGTTGCATTAGAATCTAAACGTTGTAATAGCGTATCAAATGCGGC
>JAWXVA010000011.1:0-41145 GCA_044425815.1 Eubacteriales bacterium | reverse complement strand
ACTCTTGTTCTAAATAATATTTAGCCATTTGCTCAGCCATTGTACTTTTTCCACTTCCTGGAATTCCAATCATCATGATAAATAATTTCATCTACTCTACCTCACTCCCTTTCGGACACCATTTCGGCGTTCTTTTTATCGTAAATTCCTCTCTATGTCTTTCGGTTTTGCATATCAGTTTTCTAGGTGTGCATTCATCTCTAGTTATTTCACAATAATATCTATTAGGTGAACCATTCCCTTTATAGAAACTGCAGTGTTCACATTCTTTACAATTAACCATTTACTCTTCCCTTTTTTCTATCTTGATTATTTTGAAACCCCATTTTTTCCCACTTAATCCACGTGAAAGAGCTGTGCTTATACTGTTGCAGCTAATACCAAGTATTTCTGATAGTTCTGTAACAGATTCTGCTACAGCTATGGGAAGTTCATATTCATCTGGTGTTACTGTCATGTAATAGTATGACATGTTCTCCCTCCTACAATCTATTCAATGAATTACTTTCTGTCACCATAAGCTACGCCTCCACATTTATTCTGCAGATAACTTGCAGCTGCCATAAATTTTCGTTCTCTCAGTATATCTACTGCTTTATCCAATCTAATTCGACCAATATTAGGGTCGTGAGAATCTGCTATCTCCTGGCACATTGATACCTTGGCCACATCAACATCTACACCTAATTCATCTCGCAAATAAATAGCATAGTCGTCTAATGTTACGTAGTGTTCACCTAGATAATCTAAATCCATAGAAGATTTTGTGTATGTAGCAAAATACTCTGCAAAATCCTTTAGACGCTTGGATCCAAATTTGTATTTATCATGCAGCACTATAGCTGCTATCGTTAATGTGTTGTAATACACATTTCCACTAATCGTTTCAAAGAACTCTTTTATCTTAGCTTCTGGAATTGTGATTGGTGCCTTTACAATGCCCCTATGTTGTATATCCTTCTTCAGCGCATCCACACCATCACGTTCTGCAATAGCACACGCCGCTATCATCCCTTCCATTCTCAGCTTATATTCTTTATCTATTTTTCCCATTTTCTCTCCTGTTATGATTGTCCATTTCTTACATCCTCATAAAAGCATTTGTTGTGAAAATAGATAACATCACCTGATTTGGTTACGACATACTCAATGTCATCTAATTCTTCTGCAACTACCATTTCTTTCTTACAGAAGTGGCATATCACAACTTTATGCTTCTTGAAACGCTTATCATTTTTCTTGTTATTAGTTTTCATGTTATTTTCCTTCATTCGATTCCTTTGCCATATAACTTATAACTGGCATCCAGGATATTAGCACACGCACTGCAAATTCATACATCAATGGATTATCCTTATATTTTGCAGTAATAGCTTTTGACGCTCGATTATACTCACCCATATCTCCTGTCTTGCTGTAATCTGTGTATGCTTTCCAAATGGAATTCTGTATATCACATATCTCTTTATGCATAATTCACCCCTTATTGTTACCTAAGTTACATATATTTTGTTGTAGTTACATTATTTTGGTTATTGCATTTTCCTTGTATTTACTACGATTTACACTACTTTGTGTTAATGGTTACCGAGTTACCTTGGTTTTTTGGTATATTAATCTTTCCATGTGTAAATATATTTCTTATTTTTTTATTCTTTATAGGCATGAAAATCATTGGAAACCATGGTAACATGGTAACTTTTACTTAAACGGAAGCTCCTCTTGTCCTTCTTCCACAGACATAAATCCGTGTTCATTTACTCGCTCATCAATTTTTATCCAGATGCATCTAACTGCAGAACCATTAACTTTTTTCACCTTGGTAAGCCTGTCTCCCTGGGTTTGAATTAACTTCTTCTTATTAGCCCAAGATAAGAAGGATTTCTTAGAAAATCCGCCATCTTTACATATTTGGTCAAATGCAGAATTGTAGAAAATTGCATAACCTTCATTGACAACTCCCCATTGCTCGCACACCGAATTCATCCCAATAAATCTCTGATTGTTCATCGCAACTTTATCCAAAATATACGCATAGCAACGTTCATTATCCGAGACTTCATTCTTATCTACAAGGACACTTCTCGCTTCTTCCAATGTAATATATGATTTATCTTTAAATATTTGTTCTGTGACAATTTTATCTGCCGTCAAAACAATTGATAGTGCAAGACTTTGTTTTTGCATTTTGTCGTCACTTTTAAGTTTCTCAAGGAACTCCTTTTGCATCCGATTCAGCTTCACAACACCTATTTTTTTGATAATTTCGATAAATTCCTTGCCTGCATATCCATAATTTTTCTTTAATAATTCAGCGGTATATCCAGGATCACTATAAATCTGTTCTCCACATTCAACTTCTAAAATCCTATTGATTGCACCACCTTGAACAACATAACTAGATAAAGGCTTCTCCCCATTGCATATAATCGTGTTCTTCCAGCGGTTCTCCCTATTAACACCTAACTCCTTATTAGAGCGACTCTTCCCTTTACCAGAGCACAAATCATATACAATGCCTTCAAAGTTATCTCTAATGCGTGCTGACGTCTTGCTAGTATCATCTAGCAACATAGGAAGATTGTTCAACATATCTGCCTTAGCTTCCAGAGCTACGTCTGTTGTCTTAAAATCTCCTATAAAACGATTCTCGTCTGGGTTGGCCCATACAGATGCCGCAACCATGAGAGATACTGTTTTGCCACCCTCAGTCTCTCCCCATAGGTCTACAATAAATGGAAGCCCTCCTAGCAACTGAACCAATGCGCTACTAAATGATGCGGCTAATAAGAATTTAATTTCTATGCGGTTTGTAGCTCGAAGATCTTTTATATGCTGTTTCCACAAATGCTCGTTTCCCCTTTGGGTTACTGATTCGAAAGCTTGTTTGAATCGGCCATCCCCATCAAAAATAATATTTTCATCATATGGAATAAAATCTCCTTCTATCCATCCCAGCTTACTTGTTGAATACTGAACACCTATATAATCATCATTACCATTTTCTACATCTGCCAAATATTTAACTAGCAATTTTGCATTTTCCGAAGTAACTGATATCCCCTTACTGGACAGTCCTACAATCTTTCCTGCTGAAGTAATCATTGTTTTAGGAACAATAATCTCATTCCAACGGTTATTGCGCTTGTAAGCTAGTTTTATTTGCTCGTCCCCAGTCTCTAGATTCTTCAATCGTTCTATCGGAAGAATAGGGTGGTAACAAGCTACGTCTTCTTTCCCCCCTGCAGCCATTGAATAAATCCCGCTATCTGTGGCAATCCATCCGCCACAAAACATTCTGTCATAGCTTCCTTCAAAATTAGTGTAGTTATCCAAGGTGCACACACTTGCATCTCGCATCTGTTGTTGCTTTATTTCACGCTCCGCCTTACTGTATCCACTTAAAATTTCTTCAAAATAAGTTTTTACCCCAAGTGTTTTGGCGCGCTTGAGAAGATTTACTTTTAATCTCGTACGCTTAATCGGATCTAGGATTTCAAACAATTCAACAAATACATCTTCATTTAATATAGAATCTGCATCCAGCTCACTTACTGGCTTCATGCGAGCACCTCCTTTTTATTTAAATTTTCGTGAATATACAATTGATACTGTAATGCATTGTAACAATCGCACCATGCTTCACTCATGGGCTCTGATATCTTCATATAGTGTCTATACACATCAATCAATGTGATATTCACCTCTTTTTCTTTTTCTATTTTGTCGTTCTTGATTCGCAACTCTTCTTTTTTCTTGTTGTGTCTATATATAGCTAGATTAGATGCAAATGTCGGCTTTTCGTATATTCCTCCAAGCATTACAAACGCTTCTTTAAAGCTACAATTATTTATGTGTGAAACAAATGTAAAAATATCTCCTGATGCCCCGCACCCAAAACAATGAAATGAATCCTTGTATATCTTCATAGAAGCTGTTTTTTCGTTGTGAAATGGACAGGAAACAAATCCCGCCCTATTCACTTTGTATCCATATTGCTCCGCTATGTATCGCATGCTATATGATTGCTTAATCTCTTCTTTGGTCATTGTCTGTCCTCAAGAGTTCGATGATCCTTCTTCCTGTATCTTTCTTTTGGCAGAATTCAAATCGTGCTCCATATCTATCTCTAATCGTGCATAATGACTTATATAATTGCTCTCCATCTACTGCTTTTGCACTAACTGTTGTTGGAACTTTCCTTCCATCTATTGTTTTCCAAATAGTTTTGTGCTTGCGTGGGTTTTTCCACTCTTGCACATCTTCAATTGATTTAATTGATACACTATGCTCTACTAGGAAGATTAGCTGTATTCCTGCTTGGTTAGCTCTTATAAGCTCCTTTTTAAATCTTTCGTGTTGCTGGCACACATTACCGCATAACTCTTGTAGATTCTGCTTTCTATCAATAATGATTCTAGGGTTGTCTAAGTTCATGTAATCACCCACCAACAATTTGCTTACAAAATAATTTACATTTTTATCTTCAAATGTGGCTACTATCTTTTGAATTGCTCTCGCTTTCTCCCTGCTGTCAATTTGAATATCCATGAGAGCCTCCTTAGTTGAACGGAAGCTCTTCATCAATACCATCTGGGACATTTACAAATCCATCCCCCACCGAAACATTTGTAGGTGGATTACCAGAAAGATATTTTTCTGCCGGAATAGGCGCATCAGCAACTTTATCAATGGAGATGAACCAACGCATCCGACGTTTCATTTTTCGCTCGCCATTGTATTCTTCTTCCACAGTCCCAAAAACTCCGCCGACTTCTTTTCCTTTTAAGCAATTGCAAAACTTATTGCCCCACTTGATTTCGAATCCAACATTAGAATTTTCTACACATGTTGTAAAAGTTTTAAACGAACGATTGCAATTACCGTCTTGATCCTCGGTTAAAATATACTGGATAGCTTGATGTGGCCACTTTTTCTCTGGACGAATATCATTATCATATTGAGTCTGGAAGTATCCTGGTTGCTTGTCCGATGAAGCAAAGTCAAATCTCACTACTACCATGTCTTTTCCTCTCTTTGTTTTTTGCTCCACTACCTCTTTGATTATTAATTTATGTCCACCTAATTCTACTGGTGTAAAATCTCCGCTTGCTTGTGTCTCTTCATAATTGTTTGGTTTGTTAATTGCCATAATATCCTCCCTTAAATTTCGTAATATTCTCTAATTGCTTGTTCTACTACTATCAAATCATTGTCTATCGTGAGATCTGCAAACATCCCTATTGGAGACTTGCTTACTGCTCCATTCGATGCCTGCGTCACAAACATATGCTTTCCAGATTCTTCGATACAGCGAAGAACAATTGTAAACATACCTTCCAGACATACTTTCTCATCTAATAATTTACCAATCGTCTTTGGCTTCACATCACCAAAATCATTCTGATCTTCATGCATCATCACATATACGATTTTATTTTCCGGAACCTTTGTAATAATAAATTGAATAAGATTCCAAAAATAATCTCCTATATTGTTATATAATGCAAACACTGCATTCCCTGCTCCAGCAGATGCATGCCCACGCATAAAGTGGTTAGTAATTAAATATCCTGCATCATCTATTACAATGTTGTTTACCTTCGAGCTACTCAAAGCTTTCATGATTTTTTGATAATCATCAGTGGCCCATCCATCTATCTTCCCTTTAAATGGGAGCGGCTTTTCCAAGACTCTAATTAAATTAAATCCTTCCGATGTGCAATTTCTCAGACTAGTCGACTTCCCACTACCGCTTTTTCCTATAATTAATACTGGTATTGCCATAACTACCTCCTATCGAATTCTAAGACTTTCTGTCTGATTTAAATGTGCCCAATCCACTTCTTTATCCTTAATAAATGCTTTGATTGCAGCCTTATCAAGCTTAGGTTCTGGATGAATGATAAATCTATTAGGAATTAAATCTTCGTTATCGATTTCTACGCTTGCTGGATTCTTTTGAATTCCAAAACTAAATAATGGAGTTTTGAACTTCTTTTTATCCAATGCAATCATGGAGTTTTCTAAATTCTTTCTTAATGATTCAATATTCGATTTCTTACTATTTTTTCTTTCTGTAAGCCTCTTGATTTCTGCATCAAGCAAAGCGACATCTCCGTTTAGTTCATTGATAATCTTGGCATAACAATCTGCTTTCTCTTCGATTTCAAACTCCAATCCTTCCAATGTGTCATTAATTATTTTCTGATCTAAAACACCTTCTTCAGCCATCTCTAGTAATTCTAGGGCTTGTCCTGTTAATTCATATAAACTTGCCATTATTATTCTTCCTCCGTTTCATCTTTGGTTCCAACTATTTGTCTTATGAAGTCTCTCTCATAATATTCATCTATCGTTAAGCGTTTCAAAATATCTAACTGAGCCTTTAGTGTTATTAATTCACGATACTCTTTTATTGGTATTGTTATATATGCAACATTTTCTTCTATGCTTACAACTGCGCTTTCTGTCGCTTCTAAATCTTTTTTAATCTGTATCATTGCTTTTCTCCATTTTCTTTGTTATTCTAAAATTGATTAATTATCTGAGTGCTTAAGGTTTGCAGACCTGTTTAAGCACTCTTTTTCATGCTAAAAATAGCATCCATAGGAAAACTGTTCCAATGGCCATTCCGTGCATAAAATCTCTAATTGCATCTTTCAATATTCTCACCTCCTGCTTGTCCAACTATTTACCGCTTATGCGGTTTTAATCTCCTGGTACCCAATTGCACTCATCCCCTGTAGATTTAATGAGTTGCTTATCGCACTTCTCTCATCTGCTGAAAGAGATTTAAAATCCACCTCTTTCCCACCTATCAGGATAATGTTTACAAATGTCGGTTTGATGCTCTCTTTCATCTATATCACCCCCCTTAATGCAGTTTATGTGTTACTGGTTGTACTTGTTGCTATTCACTTGTTACGCTCCTATAATTAAATTATCAACTCTGCCAAGTTGAAATAATCTGAAAGGAGCAAACCTATGAAACTTAATCCTGACTGCATACGTGACATCTTACTTTTTATTGAAGACAAAACCGACTTATCAACACCTGTTAGAATTTCTCCAAATTCAATTCCAAAAGCTCTGTCATCTTACCCATCAAATGAACTCATGTATCATATAAAGCAACTTGAATTATCCTCACTTATTCATGTTTTATCATGGACAATGGATGGTTCTGCAACTATCCATTATTTACTTCCAGAAGGTCATGCGTTTCTCGCTAATATTGAGCCAGAATCACAATGGAATAAATTCAAAAATATTTTCATGGAGCTAGGTATCAAATCACTTCCTTCCATCATTAGCTTTTCTGCTGAATACATGGAAAAAATTGGTTCTGCTTATATCAACAAAATGTAATTGTCTAGTTACACGCATATTTATGGAATTACATTTCGACTTTTAAAGGTTAGAAATCCATCTTCAATCCCCATATCCATATCTCCTGTAAATATGTGTGCAACTAATTTGCTTTGCCCTTTCCCGTCATCTTCTATTTGATAACTTGCTAAGTGTGGAATCTCCATATCGTCAATCTTTATACCTTGCACCATCTCCTACCTCCTTTCTATTGTTGCAATTTCCTTGCTCCACTCCTATAATTAACTTATCAACTCTGCCAAGTTGAACTAATTCGAAAGGAGAACCACTATGTCTGTACATCCTAATACCGATGTAATGAAACAAAAAATTATGGAACAAGCCAAACAAGACATCATGAAAAAATCTGTTGAAATCAAATGTCCACACTGTAGCTCTACCGTAACCGTTCCATCTGGCAAAAGTTTGTGTCCCCAATGTCAAAAGGAAATTGATTTAGTTCTTAAACTCAAGTTCTAGGGGAATTGCTGAAGCTAATTCATCTGTCAATGTTTTAGCTTCTTTTAATATCTCGCAAAGTCTTTCTGCTTTCTTTACAGCTTCATCAGTATCAATACTCACTTCTACTTCTAATTGGTTTTTCATACCTCTCCTCTCTATCGTTGCATATTGTCCTTTTACGTGACAATTTCATCAAAAAAAATATTTTGCACAGTAGTATTATAATAGTTCGCCAGTGCAATCTTAATAGCATCCCTCGGAATTCTTTGCTCTGTTTCATACATTCCAAGTGTAGATGTTGCTATTCCAATAGCTTCCGCTACTACTGATTGTGATTTTTCACCTCTTAGTTCAATTAACTTCTTTCCATAAGATTTCATTTGACCGCGCTCCTTTCTGTCACGTTCTGTGACTAATCGAAGTATAGCATTTTGTACTTTCATTGTCAACCACATTTCGTGACATTTTCTATTTACTTTAATCACGTTATGTGATATCTTGTACTTAGAAAGGGGAACAATCATGGGGAATTTTCAAAATATTTTTAAGCACTTGCGTATGGCTAGGGGGTTAACTCAAGTAGCTATTGCAGAAAAACTAAATATCTCAAGAAGTACTATCGGAATGTATGAAACTGGTGCTAGAGAGCCAGACTTTGAAACGCTAGAGGCTATTGCAGATTTTTTCAATGTAGATATAGATTATCTTTTAGGCAGAACAGATAAAACTACTGTAATTCCAGAAACTGTAAGTAACTACTATCTGGATGATGACACCAGAGAAATGGCTCAATTTATGCTTGATAATCCAGAATACAAAGTGCTATTTGATGCATCTAGAAAAGTCAAAAAAGACGATATAGCATTTGTAAAAGAAATGATTGACAGAATGAGGGGCGATGTGGATGACACTGGATGTTAATGTAATATTACAAAGACTTCCAAATTCAATAAAAGGATTTTGTATTTATAATAATGATTTAACATATACCATTGTATTAAACACCAATTTGAATTATGAAATGCAATTAAAAACATATTTTCATGAGCTATCGCACATAGTACGTAATGATTTTGAACTAGAAAGCAATGTTGATTTCATTGAATTAACCACGCACAGTTAAACTATATTAGGAAGGAATTTATGTTATGAAATTATTTGATAAATTATTCAAGAAAGACCTTACGAAATCAATCGTAGAAACACAAACAGATAATATACCTAAAAAAATAACACCTGAACCGATAGATCCATTTGAAGTTTATGACTATAATTTCAAACTCGTTCTCCAATACTGGGGTGACCACGACTATGGATTAAATGATGAAGTAGATAAACTTCTAGAACCGTATGCTATCAGAATAGAGCGAATAGTTAAAATTACCGAATTATGTATTCCTGCAGATACTAATGATAAACTCTACTATGCTGCTAAAGGATTTTTATATGCTGGTGCACAGTATAGAGATAAGGCTATCGAATATCTCGAAAAACTAATTGCTGCTGGCGGAACATGGGGTTTAATGACTGACAGTGTTTTCGAATATGACGGAGAAACTATCAATCAAAAAACAAATAATATCGCTTCTATCCATAAAGATTTAGGCGAATGTTACGAAGCAGACTATCGATTTGATGACGCATTAACCCAATACTGCATTGCAAATGCTCTAGTTCCATCCTCCACTGGATATATCTGTTCTATTTCAAATGTTTATGTTAAAAAGAATGAACTGACAGCAGCATTAAAAGTCTTTAATTCCGCTCAACAAACTATCTTTTACTCTAAAGACAGTTTTAAAGAAGTCATTGATAGGAAAATTTTAGACATCGAGCAAAAAATCGAAAAAGGTTATGTGTATAGACCAAGAAAGAAAAACCGTTAGAATAATCGGTCGTGTTGTAGAGCTAAGAGCAAAGTTTTAATTATATTACGTAATTTACGCATTTCTATTGACAATACATAATTTACGTAATATAATATATACTATAAGGAGGAAGTTATGAAAGGAAAAGAGCTCGTCAAATTGCTAAAAAAAGATGGATGGGAACTAGATAGAATTAACGGTAGCCATCACGTAATGAAAAAGGATGGTCGAACTGAAATCATTCCAGTTCATAACAAAGACATCCCTATTGGCTTAGCAAACGCGATAATGAAACGGACAGGATTAAAATAATTCTGTCCACCACATATGAAAGGAGTAATCTATGTTTAACGTATACCCTGCAGTATTCCACAAAGAAGATGATAGTTTTTGGGTAGAATTTCCAGGATTAGAAGGATGCCAAACATTTGGCTCAACGATTGAAGAAACAATTGAATCAGCTCAAGAAGCATTAGGTTTATATTTAGTATCCATTATTGAGGATGGTATTGCTATTCCAACACCATCAGCAATAGATGAAATCCAACTTGAAGAAAACTGTTTCGTTAATCTAATCGGTACGGACATCGATAAATATCGCAAAAATACAAAAGCTGTTAAAAAGACCTTGTCTATACCAGCGTGGTTAGCTGAAGAAGCTGAGTCGCAAAAAATCAGCCTTTCCAAGGTATTACAAGATGGTTTAAAACGCGAGTTAGGTGTTTGATTTTACCCATAAAAAATAACGCCCCCACCCGCAAAGTGTAGCGTTATTTTTTAACCGTATTTTCCGAGGTGGCTAGGGTTCAGCTAGCTATCGGTTCTCTTGTTAAATACATTATAAACACTGTATATAACTTTGTCAAATGTGAAGTAGATATTCAGCCATGTGGCTAAATATAAATGTGGTGTCGAAATGTAATTCTAAACAAACGAGGAGGAATTCAACATGATTGATTTCAAAAACAGCAACTATCTCAAACTAAAAAAAGTAGCACCTATTACAGCAGTGAACCCGTTATTAATACAGGGTGAATCCGTTATAGGATCGTACAAAGGCATTCGTGACTACGTAGTGTTTACTAACAAACGTATTATTGCAGTAAACGTACAAGGAATCACTGGTAAGAAAAAAGATTACACTTCTCTTCCATATTCAAAGGTTCAAGTATTTTCTGTTGAAACCGCTGGAACTTTTGATTTAGACAGTGAATTAGAATTATGGTTTAGTGGATTAGGCCTAGCTAAATTTGAATTTACTGGTTCTAGTGACATCGTTGCTATCGGGCGTGCTATTGGTGAATTTGTATTATAAGAGGCTACAAAATATGAATTATGAAGAATTAGCAGCCAATCTATTTCGTGCTACTCAAACAGAAGCTAAATTAAAAAGAGAAAACATTCAAGGTAAACATAATGCTAACACTACTCACTACACTGTAGGAAAAGAAGTTCGTGATACAATAGAGCGACTTGGTGGTACTATGCCCGAAGATTTACCTACACCAGAGAAAAGTATTAAACAAATAGAAAAAGAACAACGCAAATCAATTGAATAACAAAAAGCCCCAGTGCGCTAACACCAGAGCTTTTAGAATCACTATACTTCCAAAGGAAATACAATTCATCCTGAACACATGAATTATATCACATTTCCTTTGCACCTGTATAGGTGTATTTTTTATACCCATTTTTAATACAATCTACAAAGGAGTGATATCATCATGACCAAGAACGCATTTGCATATATCCGTGTGTCTACTAACATGCAAGAGGAGCTATCTCCTGACGCACAGATCAGACTGGTGAAGGACTACGCACACAAGAATAATATTCTAATCACAAAGCTGTATATAGAAAATGGTGTTTCCGGAAGAAAAGCCGAGAAGCGTCCAGAGTTTATGAAAATGATTGCAGATGCTAAGAATGCTGCGAATGATATCAATGTGATTCTGGTGTGGAAGTTCAGTCGATTCGCACGTAACCAGGAAGAATCTATCGTGTATAAATCATTATTAAAAAAGCAGCATGATATTGATGTTATCTCCGTATCCGAACCATTAATAGAAGGACCATTCGGTTCGTTGATTGAACGGATCATAGAATGGATGGACGAGTACTATTCCATCCGTCTCTCTGGTGAAGTAGTCCGAGGCATGACTGAGAAGGCGCTACGTGGCGGATACCAAGCTAACCCACCATTAGGATATCAATTAATAAAGGGCGACGAGATTCCATCAATAATCGAAGCCGAAGCCGAAATCATTCGACATATCTTCTCCTCCCACTTATCAGGTCGTGGTACATGGGTAATTGCAAATGAATTAAACACATTGGGTTATCGCACCAAACGAAAAGGCTTGTTCCAAGCACGCAGTATAGGCTATATTCTACGCAATCCCTTTTATGCTGGAAATGTTCGCTGGAACTATTTCGATAAGGAGAAAGGGCAAATAAAGGCTTCTGATGAAATCATTATCACAAAAGGGCTTCACGAAGCCATCATAAGCGAAAATGATTTTAACCAGGCACAATATTTATTAGATAGAAAAATACCACAGAAAAAGCGTAAACCCTCTGGTACCTACAAACATTGGTTATCAGGAATCGTTAAATGCTATAAGTGTGACCACACTATGTCCTACTCCCATCGTGGCAAGTGGGAATATCTTCGCTGTAGCGGATTTAATCATAGCAAGTGCGATAATTCTCACGGCATTAATTTAAACATGCTTCAGGAGCTAGTACTGGAAGCTCTGAAAGAAATAGTAAGTACAAAAGTAATTACTTTTACCAGAGTCACTAATGACAATATAATAATAGATAAATCCCAACGATTAATACTGCAGATAGAAAAACTCAAAGAGAAAGAAATGAGAATCAAAGAAGCCTACAGAAATGGTGTTGACACATTGGAAGAATACAAGGAAAATAAAAGGATATTACAATGTGAAGCAGATACGCTTCAGAGTGAATTAGAGAAATTGGAAATAGATAGACCAGCTACGAATGATGAAGATCATATGCTTGGCCAAGTAAAAAACGTATATGAGATTATGATTTCTGATGCAGATGTGGAAATAAAGAGCGATGCGCTCAAGAGTATCGTAGACACCATGACCTACGACCAAGAGACAAAAATTCTAAGAGTCAAATATCGCTACAACCCTTGATTTTACTGTGTTTGCGCCTTATCCGTCAATATTGCAATACGGTGGACCAGATGGGGAAGCTGGTGCTGCATTGAGATATCTATCTCAACGATTCACAATGCCATACAAAGAGGCTACAGGTGTGTTAACTGATGTTGGTACAGAAGAGCTAGCACACATGGAAATTGTCTGTGCTATCATTCGACAACTCACTCGTGATTTAACAGTAGAAGAATTAAAGACTTCTGGTTTCTATCAATATTATGTGGATCACACACTTGGCATTTATCCTGTAACTGCTAGTGGTGTCCCTTTTGACGCTGCTACTTTTCAATCTTTAGGAGACCCTATCGCTGACCTTCATGAAGATATGGCCGCCGAACAAAAAGCTCGCTTAACTTATGATAATATTCTACGACTTGTAAAAGATCAAGATGTGGCCGATCCTATTCGCTTCTTAAGAGCTAGAGAAATCGTTCATTATCAACGTTTTGGAGAATCGTTACGTGTTGTTCAAGATAATTTAGATAGTAAAAACTTCTACGCTATCAATCCTGAATTTCCTCAAGACATAAGACGCTAATATTTAGTTCAGATTAAACTCTAGTTCCCAAACTATATACACTCAGACATTGATAGGAAAGAGGGATGAAGTCAATAGATGTATGCATCTTATTCACTTCATCCCTCTCAAATGCAGTTTTTCAAACTATTATTTTCATTTTGATAATCAATGCCCCAATATTCAAATATCTATCATTACGATTTAATCGCCCACCGCAGTTTCGCTGATCTGGCTCTTGAATTCACAAAACGCTCCTCCGAAGTAGGTCGTATCACATCCTTGGCTATTTCTCTATAAATCCCTTGCTTATATCCTTGTTTGAACGCCTTCTTCACTAAACGATCTTCTCCTGAATGAAAGGTAAGTATTGCAACTCTTCCACCACTATTTAATACCACTGGTAATTTTTCTAATAATAAAAAAAGCACTTCATATTCATTATTGATATCTATGCGGAGTGCCTGAAACGAACGCTGACATGATTTCTTTACTGCCTCTTTCTGTTCCTTCTCTGGAATAAAATGCAATGCTTCCTCTATTACTCCTGCTAATTCTTTCGTTGTTTCTATCATTCCTCCTGATTTATAATGCTTAATAATAGTTTTTGCTATTTCTTCTGCATATGGCTCGTCAGAGTTTTCAACTAACATTTCTTCTATTTCTATCTGGGTAAGTTCTTTTAATCGTTCTGCTGCTGATATTCCTTGCATCGGATTCAATCGTAAATCTAATGGTCCATCTTGTTTAAATGTAAAGCCACGTTCTGGATTATCTATTTGCATTGAAGAAACCCCTAAGTCCGCCATTGCAAAATCAAAAGCAATACCTTCTTCTTTAAATAAATCAATATCACCAAAGTTTCTAAGCTTAATCGTTAACCGTTCTGAATCAAATCCTGCTTCTTTTAATCTTTCGCGTGTTTTTTCTGATTCTATTGGATCAACATCAGTAGCATACATATGACCCTTTCCTTCTAATCTAGTTAACATTTCTTTTGTATGTCCACCATAACCAAGCGTACAATCCAAGCCTATCTCCCCTGGTTTGATATTCAAAATATCCATAATTTCATTTACACAAATAGATATATGCATTCCTGCAGGCGTTTTTCCTTTTTTTATAATAGCCTCTACATCTTCTACATATTTTTCAGGCTGTAATTCTTTATATTTCTCTTTATAATTTCTTGGATGTGTTCCTTTATATCGCACTCTACGAACATGTGGTTTTTCTTGTTTTTCCAGATTTTGTTTTTCCATGCTTAGCTTCCTATTTTACCTTTCCTTATCTATTGAAAATAATCACTAAATATTATTATTTACTTTATATGTCAATATTTTTTCTACTACATCATCCAACGATTCTTCTGAAATCTCTCCTGTTCGCACAGCTTCTACCATCTGCTCATACATTTCTATAAAATCATCTTGCACTACCAACAACTCATATCCCTCATTAAATACTGATACAACATCATCATCATTTACAAATAGTACATTAAAATAATTCGCTAAAGCCGTTGATTCTGAACTGTCACTGCTTAAACAATACAGTTGATTTTCTATTGATTCCAAATTAAAACCCGTATCATATAAACTAGTATTTGTATTGGTAACGCGTGTGGCTCCCACCTCATCTATAACCAAAAACAAAGGTGTTTTTGTATAAACTCGTAAACTGTTTAGCATCAATTGTATCTGATCCAAAGATTCAAAATTTTGTTCTGTAAAAATCAAGCCACCTATTGCATATGTTTTTATCTTTTGTTTCGTTGTCTCGCCTGCCTGTACTGCAATCCCAATTCCCGTCAACTCCTCTGGTGTTGTAATAAATAATTGCGCTACTTTTGACTCTAAATTCATAGAGTTCATATATGAATCCACCTCTTCTTGTAGTGAATCCTCAACATCTAGTTCTTGTTCAATTTCTTCTGGAACAACCGTTTTTTGTTCGATTTCCATTTCAATTTCTACACTATCATTTATTTCTGTAAGTTTTTCAATTTGTAGTTCACCTTCATTATAGTTGGTGCTCTCCTCTTGCGGTCTATATCTGTCCCATAATACACTCGCTAAAATACCAACTGCAAGTACGATTAATACAATTACTACACTGATGAGTTTGTAATTGCGATGACGCCTCTTATATTCTTTATATTTCTTTTTTGCGTCTGCAGTTGCATGGTTGTTTTTATTATTTAACTTTATCACTTACAGAAATCCTCCATCTACTGTTATCACTTGTCCCGTGAGGTATTCATGTCCATCTAGTAATGATGCTACCATTTTCCCTATCTCATTTGGTGTTCCCATACGACCAGCAGGTATCGCATCTATTAATACTTCTTTTTCTTCTTGGCTAAAACATCTATTCATCTCAGTATCTATCACCCCTAGCGCCAGAGCATTTACTTGAATATTACTAGGCGCCAATTCTTTTCCTAGTGCCTTTGTAAAACTATTCACACCACCTTTTGTAGCGGAATATGCAACTTCACAAGATGCCCCTGCATCCCCCCAAACAGAAGAGATATTAATAATTTTCCCACATTGTTTTCTCACCATATAAGGAACTGCAGCATGGCAACAGTAAAATACTGATGATAAATTAGTAGCTATAATAGTATTCCATTCTTCTAACTTCATATCCGTCATAAGTCCAATATGAGAGATTCCTGCATTATTAACCAAAACATCTACACCCTCGTAATGCTGTTCTATATTTGTAAAAAGTTCCGCAACGTTTTCTGGACTTCCGATATCTCCAACAAATGTAAGACAATTGCATCCACTTTCCCTACAAAGCTCCGCCACAGATTCTAGAGCGTTGAAATTCTTATTACATGTGAGGACTAAATTCACATTTTCATTTGCACATGCTAGGGCTATAGCTTTTCCTATTCCACGCGATGCGCCTGTTATTAATATTGTTTTTTTCATCTTAGCTACCTTTATATTTCAATTTATTATTTATGAGTTCACATCCTCTTTGCAAAACTTGCAAAAAAGTCTCCACCTCTAAGCGGAGACTTATACTTTTATTTTAATGGATATTTCGCTGTTAGCGTGGCTATCATATCTCTTGCAATTTTAGTATTTTCTTTATTTGAAATAACGATTGCGATTGCTTCTGCTATGAGGTCCATATCTTCTTCCACTAACCCCCTTGATGTTACAGCTGGCGTACCAAGTCTTACACCGCTTGTCACAAATGGAGATCGTTTCTCATTCGGCACTGTATTTTTATTACATGTTATATGCGCTTCGTCTAATCTCTGTTCTAGTTCTTTACCTGTAACTTCTAATCCTGTTAAATCTACTAGCATCAAATGATTATCTGTCCCACCCGAAACAAGATTTACTCCTCGCTTCATCAAACCCTCACTTAACGCTTTTGCATTCTTAACTACTTGTTCTTGATATACCTTAAATTCTGGCTGTAGGGCTTCTTGTAAGCACACAGCCTTTGCTGCAATCACATGCATAAGCGGTCCGCCTTGTAAACCTGGGAAAATCGCTTTATTAAAATTAAATTTATCTGCCGTCTCCTGGTTACTCAATATCATGCCGCCACGAGGTCCTCGTAATGTCTTATGTGTAGTTGTTGTTACCACATCCGCATAAGGGATTGGATTTTCATGTAAGCCTGCTGCAACGAGTCCTGCAATGTGTGCCATATCTACCATCAAATATGCGCCAACCTCATCTGCAATTTCTCTAAACTTCTTAAAATCAATTTTCCTTGCATAAGCACTTGCTCCTGCAATAATAAGCTTTGGCTTCACTTCTAATGCCACTTTTCTTACTTCTTCGTAATCAATATAACCATTTTCATCTACACCATATGCAGCAAAATCAAAGTAGGTTCCTGAGAAATTCACTGGTGAACCATGCGTAAGATGTCCTCCATGATCTAAGCTCATTCCCAACACTTTATCACCATACTCCAACATTGCATAAAATACCGCTGTATTTGCACTTGCTCCAGAATGTGGTTGAACATTCACATAATCACAACCAAACAACTCCTTCGTTCGTTCTATCGCTAATTCTTCTACTATATCTACGCACTCACATCCACCATAATAACGCTTACTTGGATATCCTTCTGCATATTTATTAGTCATCACGCTTCCCATTGCATCCATTACCGCTTGACTTACCCAATTCTCTGATGCAATCAATTCAATATGACAACTCTGTCTATCATATTCTGCCTTTATAGCCTCCGCAACTGCCTTGTCTACTTTTTCAATCTCTTCATATGAATACATGACATCCCTCCACCTGATTTTATTTTCTATCAGATTTCATTATAATCATGTTTATCATATGAAGTCAATACTGTGTCATTGAAATTATATCAATGAATTTATAGTAGATCCTCAATCCTCATCTATACTTATAGATTTATGATAGCTTACGTAGTGTTACCTCGATTTCTTGTTCTACATATTCACCTGTTTGGTCTAGCACCTCTATTGTTAGAACCACTGTAGTTCCTGCTTCATAATACATAAGATTCTCTTGTAGGCTTTCAATAGTTTCTACTGTAATTCCATCTATTTTAGTAATGATGCTTCCTTTTGATAATCCTGCCTCTTCTGCTCCGCCACCTTCAGTGACTTCTTTGATATATACACCCACTGGCATATCGTACATTGCTGCACTTTCTTCTGTTACACTTAGTCCTTGGATTCCAACGTACCCTCTATCTTCTTCATCAACTAATTTTCTGGTAGTCATGCTAATGAGCGCATTGATTGTATCAATAGCATCCGAAATTGGAATCGCATACCCCATACCTTCTACTGCATCCAAATCCACTTTTGCTGTGTTGATTCCTATTACTTCACCGTTACTATTTAGGAGCGCACCGCCACTATTTCCTGGATTAATTGCTGCATCTGTCTGAATCAATTCAGAGTCAATACCAGATATTGTACGTTCCACTGCACTGACAACTCCTGTAGTAACAGACTGTCCATATCCTAATGCATTTCCTATCGCAATAACTGGTTCTCCTACTTGTAGGCTATCAGAATCACCTAATGTAGCAATTTTTATCGCTGACATGGTTTCCTCACTAATCGTTTCCTTTTCAATCGCTATAACTGCCAAATCTATAGTAGAATCTGCTCCTTTTAGAATTGCCTCTACACTATCATCATTACAAAATGTCACAGTTAATGTACTACTATCTTCAATAACATGATTGTTTGAAAGAATTAATAACTCGGTATCATTTTCACCAATAATAATTCCTGAACCCGCACTTTCCATCTCATAGTAATTACTTTGACCAAAATAACTTTGCACTTCTTGCACGCTTAGATTTGTAATAGATACAATAGATGGCATTACATTGCTTGCTATTGTTGCCACATCAGACTCTATTGTTGAAGAACTAGTACTCGACACCACCGTACTAGCAACTGTATTTGTCCCTGATGTTCCCTGAGATTCTCCTAATAAATCATTCCCAATATAAGTCACACCTAAAAATGCCCCTGCACTCACTGAACCAAATAATGCTGCCACGCTCACAATTGACACAAACTTCTTCATACGCTTGCTTCTAGTTTCTTTTTTCCTCGCTTTTTCTTCTAATTTTGCTTTAATCTTTTGTTCTAATTCAAAATTATTCTGATATGTGTTTTGCGTTGTGGAATTACTATAGTCATAATTATTTCCCGCTCCCCCACTTATTCCTTCATGTTCTGTATTATTGCAATCAAATTGGTTATCCATAATTATCTCCTTTTCCACTATCTAATTTTAATTAATATAGAAATAGTTTACCTTGAATATGTGTTGAATTTGTGACTGTTGTTGGATGAATTTGTGACTGTTGTTGGATGAAATTGTGGCTGTTATTAAATAAAGCCGTATTATTCCCAAGAAAAAAGGACATGTACGAACTAGACAATTTTGTCTAATTCGCTCACATCCCCATATAACTCTATTCTACTGTAACTGATTTTGCTAAGTTTCTTGGTTTATCAACATCCAAGCCTCTACCTGTTGAAATATAATATGCAAATAATTGCAGTGGAATAATTGCTAACGAATTCGTAAAGTATTTATTAGTTTTAGGTATATACATCACGTAATCAGCTGCACGCTCCACTTCAGAATTTCCTTCATTTGTAATTGCCATTACAAATGCTCCACGTGTTCGAACTTCTTCCATATTGCTAATCATTTTCTTGTACAATTCTTCTTGTGTCAACACTGCCGAAACTAGTGTTCCTTCTTCAATAAGTGAAATCGTTCCATGTTTTAGTTCACCTGCTGCATATGCTTCTGAATGAATATACGAAATCTCCTTTAGCTTCAATGATCCTTCTAGTGAGATTGCGTAATCAATTCCTCTTCCGATGAAAAAAACATCCCGCGCTGCTAAATATCTATTAGCAAATTTTTGAATACGATTATGATTATTTAATAGAAGTTCTACTTGATCAGGCAATTCTTTTAAATCTTGTATCATCGCAACAAATTCATTTTCTCCTATTTGACCACGTACTTTTGCAAATTTCATCGCTAGCAAATAAATCGCAATCAGTTGTGCTGAATATGCCTTTGTCGTAGCAACTGCTATTTCCGGTCCTGCCCATGTATACATTACATTATCCGATTCTCTCGCAATCGAGCTTCCAACAACATTTACAATTCCCAGCACATTCGCACCCTTACTTTTGGCTTCTCTAAGTCCTGCTAACGTATCCGCTGTTTCTCCAGATTGACTAATCACTACTAATAATGTGCCTTCTTCCAATATCGGATTTCGATATCTGAATTCTGATGCGCAGTCAACTTCAACTGGTATTCTAGCCATACCTTCGATAACGTATTTCGCAGTATTACCAACGTGGCTAGCTGACCCACACGCAACAATCTGTATTTTCTTAATTGCTTTAATCTGATCATCTGTCATCTCTAGTTCTTCAATTTCAATATCATCTTTCTTGATCCTTGGGGCAAATGTATCGCGTATTGCTTTCGGTTGTTCATACATTTCTTTTAGCATGAAATATTCATATCCGCCTTTTTCGGCTGCATCTACATCCCAATCAATCTTTACAAATTCTTTCTCAATTGATTCTTGATCTACGTTAAAGAACTCAATATCTTCTCTCGTAATTTTTGCTATTTCATGGTTATCGATAAAACACACATTTCTTGTGTATCTTAGCACTGCAGGCACATCTGATGCTATAATATTTCCATCGTTTGTCTTTCCCACAATAAGTGGACTGTCTTTTCGTACTGCATACAATTCATCTGGGAAGTCTTTAAACAGAATTCCAAAGGCATAAGAACCTTCTACTCTATGGATAATCTTTGTAATTGCTTCTAGTGGATTCCCTTTATAATAATAATCTAGTAAATGAGCTATCACTTCTGTATCCGTATCTGATACCAATTTATATCCTTTTTTCTCAAGCTTCTCTTTTAATTTCAAGTAATTCTCAATAATTCCATTATGCACAATAACAATACTCTCATCACTATTCATATGTGGATGCGAATTCACCTCTGATGGCACACCATGTGTCGCCCATCTTGTATGTCCAATTCCCACTTTACCTGGTAATAATTCACCATCATGCGAAATTTCGCTAAGTGCCTTTAATCTTCCTTTTGCTTTAAGCATCTTTATATTATCATCATATATGGTTGCAATTCCTGCAGAATCATAACCCCTATACTCTAGTTTGCCTAGTCCATCTAATAAAATTGGGGCTGCTTCGCGGTTTCCTATATATCCCACTATACCACACATACTCTTATCCTCCTTCTCCAACTCACTTAGTTACACAACGTATTTTTACAAAATAACACGATTTTATAATTTTGTCCATCCCTAATCTTCAACTGTTCAATTATAAAAAGAGTATTGCAATGGCTTTTTCCACTGTAATACTCTCTTTTTATTGTATTATAAATCTATAAAATCTATATCATCATCTAGTGTGTTTCGCACATTTTTTCTACTAGAAGAAATACTTTTTATCGTTCTTCTACTAGATACGACTGGCGAGGCATCGTCTAATTCTTCATCGAACTCATCGTCAAACTCGTCATCAAATTCATCGTCAAACTTGTCATCAAATTCATCGTCAAACTCGTCATCAAATTCATCATCAAACTCATCGTCAAACTCGCCATCGAACTCATCGTCAAACTCGTCATCGAACTCATCGTCAAACTCGTCATCTACCCCATCGTCAAACTCGTCATCTACTAGCACATCTTTTTCATGATCTAACTCTTCTTTAAATTCTTCTTCGAATTGTTTAGCAAAATCATCCTCTACTAATTCCTCTAAATTCAAACGATCAAATTCTTCGGATTTCGGCTCTTCTTTTTTTACTTTCTTTTCTTTTTTAACTTTCTTTTCCTTCACATCTACTGTGGATGCTACTGCAGCAGACTTATCTCCAGCAAAGCCAAATTCTTCATATAACGCATCTACTTCATTCGTTCTCTGGCGTAATTTAAGAATCAAAAATATCACAGTTCCAATGAGTACTAATAGGAGAACCCCTAACATAATCGTTATAACTCCAGTCCCACCTTCTGATGTAGTTTCTACAACTTCTTCTGTTTCTTCTACGATTGGCTCTTCTACGACTTCTTCTGCAATATATCGCTGATATGTTTGCTCAGAACTATCATATCGGTATAAACAAACAACACCATTACTATTTATTGCATTAACTAAATAGTATCCTGAATTTTCACTATCTTCCCATGTTGGAAATTCATAATTATTCACTGTTAATGTAGTAGATAAATATTGTATTGGTAGTGATTCTGTAAGCGCATCTCTTGTAAACACAATATAAGAGGAATCCGAAATATTTATTTGTACATAAGGGCTAAATGTCACAGAATTTTCATCATATACAAAGAACTGTCCTTCTCCACTAGTATCTACCAAATATCCTAACAAAACGCCTGAACTATCACCTGATACACCATTATAGCTTGTACCATTAAATTCATAAGTTGTTCTTGTATACGATACTGGAACTTGATCATCTGCAAAATCATAACTAATCTGATAATCTACCCCATCTACTGTTACTGTATCACCCAGTTCAGATACTACTTCTTCTGTCACTTCCACTTCTGTTCCGCCTTCTACTTTTACAGCAGAACTTCCTTGTGACACTTCCATCTCTGTTCCATCACTTCCAGTAACAGTAACATCATTAATAGTAATGCTTGTGTCTCCAAATGTTAATGCCATAAAAGTTAACGTTGTAGAAACGGCTGAACTATCTTCTCCTATTACCGTATAGATGAGACTTCCATCACTCTCTGTAACTCCATCTCCACTCAGAAATTGTATTGCCTGGCTATCATAATCCAACTCTACGTTTGCTTCCGAAATAGAATCACCATCACTTTGTATTTCAACCTTAATTTCAAATTCTTCTCCTGCTGCAACCGTTAAGTCTGTAAAACTAACTTTAGCTGATGCTGCATAAACAACAATTGGAGTAAACATCAATAGCATGCAAATTGATAATATCAGACTTGTAACTTTTTTGTTTTTTCTCATCTACGTGACCTCTCTTCTTTAATCTCAGTACATAATACACTTTTTCCTATAAATTGTCCATAGTTTCGACAGCAGCCGCTTAACACACAAGCAAAAGACCATCCCCCATTATTTGAACCAATTCTATACTGTAATAATGGTTCAAGTAATACGCAATTCCTATTAATAGAGCCAAAACAAACACCTCTATCGCTATAAGAATTCGTCTATTTCTTCTCTTAAGTCTTTTTTTTCTTAATCGTTCCATTCTTTGATCATGGTGTCTTTTGTCTTGTCTTTCCATCTTTTACCACCTCTATACGCTAGACTTTATCCAAATAATTTTTCCGAATATACACCTCGCGTAATTAAGTCTTTTATCGAGTTCATTACATTTTCTTTATCTTCTTTGTATGTAACACCAAACCATTTATCATTTGAACTTAATACTTTTACATCTATTTTTGATTCTTCTAACAGGCCTCCTATAATTGTAGGCAACAAATACTCTCCTGCTATATCTTCTACGGACAAACCATTTAGAAATTTTTCAAATCCAGCTTCCAATACTTCCATAAATTCTGGCGTTAATCCCCACATGTTCATAGATACCACTGAATCTATGTCAATCGCTTCTATTCCTTCATCAGTTTCTATTCCTGCACCGTTTGCAGTTATTACTATATTTTTTGTTTCTACAATTTCTTCTAACATGTTCGCAGTATTTTTCTTACAGATTCCTCGCGTAACACCACCATTTTCACTAAGTGTATTCCCAAGTACAAATCCTACCATGCTTATTGTTAATTTATCAGCATTAGATTTTGGGCTAGTCAATTCTTTATAAGCCACCTGATAAGCCTCTTTTCCATAGTAATCATCTGCGTTTATTACTAAAAATGGTTCATGCACTAATTCTTTACACACCAATATCGCTTGACCTGTCCCCCACGGTTTTTTACGTACTGCTGCTAGCTCTTGATAGTTTTCTGGTATATCATTCAATTCCTGATAGGCATATTCCACTTCAACTATCTGGCTAATTCTATTGCCAATTATTTCTTTGAAATCTTTTTCTAAATCTCTACGTATTACAAATACAACTTTATCAAATCCTGCCTCTATTGCGTCACAAATAGAATAATCCATGATAATTTCACCAGTTGGTCCTACTGACTCTAGTTGTTTAATTCCTCCGCCAAAACGACTTCCAATCCCAGCTGCCATAATTACTAAAGTTGCTTTTCCCATTGTCTTTTCTCCTTTTCTCCTAAAACAATCTGTTGATTCCACTAAATAATGCTTTTATAGAAGCTCTCGTAATATTATTACTAATTCCTACCCCGTATGTTTCTTTCTGACCGCTCTTTAATGCAATATAAGCTGCTGCTTTAGCTTCAGATCCTTCCCCTAATGAATGTTGTGTATAATCTAGAAGTTGTACCTTAATCGAGAATGCCTGTTCCATTGCCTTTATCACTGCATCTAACGGTCCATTTCCTATTGCAGTTATCTCTGTTTGAGCACCTTCATAATTCAAATAAACTTGAACGTTCGACATATCATTTTCTATATCTGTTATCTGGGCTTTGCATAATTCATACTTTCCTGTTCCAGATAAATATTCCTTGTTAAATGTCTGCATGATAGTACTTGGTGCCACTTCTCCAGTTTTTTCAGCTATCTTTTGAATCACCGATGCAAACTCTCTATGCATTCCTTTTGGCAATTTATAACCGAATTCACTATCCATAATATATGCAATTCCACCTTTTCCAGACTGGCTATTAATTCGCACAATTGGCTCATATTCTCTTCCTAAGTCTAACGGATCAATTGGTAAATATGGTACTTCCCACCACGATTGCTTCCGTTCTTGCATCGCTTTTACACCTTTATTAATAGCATCTTGATGCGATCCTGAAAAAGCTGTAAATACAAGTTTTCCCGCATAAGGATGACGCATTGGCACTTGCATTTTGCAACACCGTTCATAAACATCTATAATTTCATTAATATTACTTAAATCTAATTCTGGATTAATTCCCTGTGAAAACATATTATATGCAACCGTTAAAATATCAATATTACCTGTTCTTTCTCCATTACCAAACAGGGTTCCTTCTACTCTATCCGCACCTGCTAAAATCGCCATCTCTGTTGCCGCAACTCCTGTTCCCCTATCATTATGTGGGTGAACACTTACAATAATACTTTCTCGATCTTTAAAATGGGTACACATCCATTCAATTTGATCTGCATACACATTCGCCATAGTCATTTCAACCGTCGCCGGTAAATTGATTATAATTGGGTTTTCTTTCGTTGCTCCCCACGTTCTTTGCACCGCTTCACATATTTCTAATGCATACTCTAATTCTGTTCCCGTAAAACTCTCTGGTGAATACTCTAATATAATTTCACCATCGAATGATTCTGCGTATTTCTTAACCAGCTTTGTTCCTTCTATAGCGATTTGAGTAATTTCATCTTTGCTCATATGAAATACAACATCTCTCTGTAATATAGATGTGGAATTATAAATATGTACTACCGCTTTTTTTACTCCTTGAAGTGCTTCAAATGTACGTTCAATCAAATGCTCACGACACTGTACCAATACTTGGACTGTCACATCATCTGGAATTAAATTATCTTCTACCAATTTTCTTAAAAAATTAAATTCTATTTGTGAGGCCGAAGGAAATCCTATTTCTATTTCTTTGAATCCCAAACGCACAAGTAATTGAAAAAACTCCACTTTTTCTTCTACAATCATTGGTTCGATTAAAGATTGATTTCCATCACGTAAATCCACGCTACACCATATCGGTGCTTTTTCAATGATTTTGGTTGGCCATTGTCTTTCTGAATATTCCACCACTGGTACTCTTTTATATCTACTATAATTCAACATATCTATTCTCCCAATCCTGATTCTATCAATTCAGATATTGCTATTAAAGCTTGCTCTTCATCAAATCCTTCTACAGTAAGTTCTAGTTCATCTCCACTCTTTACACAAGCACCAAGTACACTCAAAACACTTTTTGCATTTGCAACATTCCCTCGAATTTCAAATGTAACCTTCGAATCAAATTCGATTGCCTTTTTGCACAGAATTCCTGCTGGCCGCAAATGCAACCCAGCAGGATTCTTAACAATAATTTTTTTCTTTATCATCCCAATCTCCTAATATTCGTATAATATAATTGATACAGTAACACCTTCAACTGCTTCACATCCATCAATAGTCTCTACAGTAACAGGAACTGTGTATTCACCTTCTTCTGTATATGACTGTAGATCAATACTTGCTCTCACATCTGTAGTATCTAATCCACTTACAATCTCTTCAATTCCTGTAAAGGTAAGCATCAAATCTGAAATATCCACGTACTCAAAGTACATATCTGACGGATTGTTATTCACTGCAATTGATTGAACAGGTATTTCTATGCTTTTAGTTCCTTGAGCATCTATTTGCACTGTCACCGCTATCATATTATTATTCACATCATATAATTGAATATCTTCCGGTAAATATTCTGACACATCTACTACAAGCTCAACTTTTCCTGATTGTCCCGAAATATCAATGGCACTACCAGGTATACTTACATAAGAAACTAGTTCCAATTCCTCTTCTGTTGCTACAATCGTAATCTCTGAAGGTTCTGCTTTTACGCTAGCCACCTGATATCCACTTTCTGGATTACCAGAAGTATCCAATATAAGTGGAACTGTTTTTGACTCTAATACTTCTACACTTACTTCAACATACTCATTCGTTCCGAGATTCAAAGTAAGTAAGGTCTGGTCTATAGCCAAATTGTTTTGATCGTAGCAAATCAAAGTTCCTTGTAATATTGAATCCTCTGTAATACTTGAAATATCTACTTGGGCCTCCACTCGTACTATGGTCTCTATAATAGACCCTGGGCCTGTTATAGTAATCGTCTCTGGATCAGCCACCATATTACCAAGCGCATAGCCTGTTGCAATAGTCCCTTTTGCAGAAGGAACAATCGGGTACTTTGTACTAGTGCTATCTTCTATCACAACCTTAATGTTTGTAGGATTTGTTGTAATTTCCGCCGCTACATTTTCATAGCCTACCACTTGCACCTTTACGGGTACTAGTGAAGATAATTCAATATCTTCGAAATCTGCAGTTGCTATAATATCTGATGTCGTTATTTGGCTCAATGTATTTGTATCCGCTTTTATTGTAACAGTAACGGTATACTCACTATCGACCACTTGGTATACCTTCCCATTATCCGTCACTATTTCTTCATTTAACATAGTAACTGGTATATCACGAAATGTTTTTGTAATAGTTGGATTTGCCACATCTGCTACACTTCTCCAAAAGATAAACGCAAAAATCAAAGTAATTAATTTCAATTCCCAATTGTGTAATAGTTTATTTTTCATGAGACGTTCCCCCTTTAATTACACGTTGATACAGTGTTGGCTTTGCCTCTTCGACTTGAGTAATTCTAAGACGTGATAAATCAAAACTTAATTCTTCCGCTGTAATATTTACATTCAAATTCCCATTTTTTGCAGTAGAGATATTTCCAGTTTCTTCTGAAACTGCAATCACAAGTGCATCACTGACCTCGCTCATACCTACTGCTGCTCTATGACGAGTTCCTAAATCTTTGCTTAAATGCATGTTGTCCGTTAATGGCAGATAACAAGTTGCCGCTGCTATCCTATCTCCGCGCACTATAATAGCGCCATCATGAAGTGGTGTATTATGTTCGAAAATATTCAATAACACTTGACTAGAAACAATACAATCTAGTCTAATTCCCGTTTCTTCATACTCTTGTAACTTGACATCATCTTCAATTACGATTAATGCTCCCGTTTTCACCTTAGACATTGCAACACACGCATCTACAATACTTTCTACAGTCGTTAAAGAGAATCTAGTATTTTCTTTCTTTATCTCAAACGGAGTAATCGCAGACAAAATATTTTTCTGCCCTATGTTCTCAAGTGCTCTTCTAATTTCAGGCTGAAATACTACAACTGCTGTCATCGCAATTACATTCATAGATCTTTCTACAAGGTATAAAATCGTAGTCATTTCAAATATTTCTGCGACTAAAATAAATGCTAATATCACCAATATTCCTCGCAATAGCATCCATGCTTTTGTATTTTTTATCCACAGTATTAGCTGATAAGCAAATACTGCTATTATTAATATCTCTACAATACCTATCCATGTGATATCAGTTGTTAAAAATCCAGTAAATATACTCTTGACCGATATAATTAACTGATCCATTTTTTACCTCCCACACCTCAACTATTCCATTAATTGAGTATCTAACACTATCTATCCTTTTTTATACTATCATGGAGCATTTGATAATTCGTTTCCATATGTCTGTTTTTGTTTTGACTACGGTTTCTATCATTTGTTCTAGCGTGATTACGTAACTCTCTTTCCACATTTGCACTATTAATCACCATAGTTTCATTATTTCTACTACCAACATAATTTGCATTCATGTCAAATCCTTCTATATCGTTAAACTCATCTAATGAATCGACTTCATCTTCCTCTTCATAACTTTGTATCTCATCAAAATCTTCGACGTCCTCAAACTCACTGGATTCTGCTACTTTTGATTTTGTACGAATTTTCGGAACCGCTTTTACATAATAATGGTAATCATCATCTTCGAATTCTAATGTTTCTGCTTTTTTAAAGTCTACATTCATAAATACAATTTCAAGTCCTAAGCCAACAAGTATTGCCAATACATTTCCTAATAGTGCTCCAAAAAGCGAAAACTCTGCACCAAGTACTGAACCGACAATAATAACTGTAATCAACGACACGATACACCCTGTACCAACAGCAATTTTCCAAGCATGTTCAATTGCTAAATGTTTTAATGCTGTCACTGCACACAACGTAACCATGATTACAATGATATAAACCATCATCTCTTCACACTTTATTAATTGCTCTGCAAAACTAATCGCATCTTCTAACATTCCATCGATTCCATCGCCACTAAGAGTTCCCGACATCTCACCAATAATATCTATCATATAATAAGCAACAACACCACAAGAAGTCGCCACAGCTGCAACCGGTCCTAATAAAAGTCCGCATGCTATTGGCAATACATAAGGTACATGTAATCCTAATGCTAACGGTGTCATCAAAAATGCTATTGATTGCTTAGGTGAAAACCTAAAATAAAATATGTATAATACTACAACTACTACTGCTGCGCAACCTGCTAAGACTAAGGATGCTGCATAAATATGTAATAACATGATAAAGGATGCAATAATAATCATACATGTCAGCGGAACAAAACTGCAAACTACCGAAAGGCCTAAAATTACTATGAAGCTATCCAACGATTCCATAAACCCAATATTTCTGTTGATATAGGAAAATACAATCAATCCCAAGACAAATCGAGCTGCTATATCTATCACTCTTGTATTTTCACTATATATTTCTGCCACTTTATTTCTCCATGCGTATATTTCTTTCATCGTCTTAGTTCTCCTTCTTATACATTGTATTTAATAACCCTAACGTATGGTAGTATTCTTTTGCTACCTGCAATGCTGCTCTATATTTTTCATTATAAAACATAATGGATATCATTCCAAAAATCAATAATACAACGATATACACTCCACCAATCATAATCAACAATTCCATAATACTATCTATGGAAAAACCACTCAATATCTCATCTATTTTCCAAGCAACTCCACCTGCAGCCACGATGCAAAATCCGACCGTAACCCATAATAATGTTATAATTGTCTGCAAGGCAATATAGTCTAATTTATAATAACTCACTATCTGCAAACTTTCCTTTTTCTTTCCCGAATTATACATAGACATTTTCGTCATAGCAATTAATTTATCTTTTTTCAACATAGCGCACCTCTCGTCTTTTTAAGAATTCAAATTCTTTTTATTATACCATATATTCAAAACCCTTGTCCAATACTTATCGTCAAAAAGATAACTGCCTCCGCCCCTCGCTTATTCAGTATTTTTGCTATTTCTTGTATTGTAGCCCCTGTAGTGTATATATCATCCACCACTAATACCGTGCCATGAACTCGCTCACTACTTATATATTCAAATGCACCATCTAAATTCTTACGACGGTCTGTATAATCCAATGTTTTTTGAAACGCAGTTTCTTTTCGTCTGCTTATCCAATCCGTTTTATAACTCACACCAGTATCAAAACACGAACAGATTGCTTCACTCAACACTTCACTTTGATTATAACCTCGTATCTTTCTTCTATGTGCATGTATTGGTATCGGAATTATATAATCAGGTTTCCAATATTCCAAAAAATCCAGATTTTCTTCCACCAATAATTTTGCATATGTCTTTGCATAAACTCTATGACTCTTATACTTAAACTTATATATTGATTTTTTCACCAAATCACGATGTACCCACAAACTACGTCCTTGGTAGAACACTTTTTTATTTTGTGTGCAATCTCTACAAAATTCCTTCTCTTCTTCATCTAACGGTTTACCACAGCACATGCACCTCGGCTCATGGATTGGTCGATAACGTGTGTAGCACCCTTCACAAAGTCCCCGGAACTCTATCTTGCCACACAATACGCACGTGGTCGGATAAAGTAACTGCAGTACTATAGCTAGTAATCTCTTTATTACCTCGTAACTAGAATTCTTGAATTCGTTCTTCCAAACTAGTGTATCTTTTTTGCTCATTTGTATTTTTTATCATCTCTTGGAATGTCCCTTCATCCCCTACAATCGTTACACATTTTTTCGCTCGCGTAACTGCTGTGTATAGCAAATTGCGGTTGAATAGAAGCCTTGGTCCAGACAATAGTGGAATAATAACTGCTGGATATTCACTTCCTTGTGATTTATGAATTGTAATAGCATAGGCATGCTCTAATTCATCCAACATTTTAAATAAATACTTCACCTTTTTGCCTTCTTCATATGTCACTTCCACAGTTTCTTCATAAGTACTTACATTACTTATAATCCCCATGTCTCCATTAAATACTCCCAATCCTTTATCAATTACTAGGCCAAATTTTGTGGACACCTCCCACTCTATTTGATAATTATTTTTGATTTGCATCACCTTGTCACCCACTCGGAAGATGCGTTCTCCATATTCTTTCTCTGTTTTACTCTTGTCTGGTGGATTCAGATACTCCTGCAAAATCTTATTTAATCGTTCTACACCTAACAACCCTTTTCTCATCGGAGTCAGTACCTGAATCTCATTTTGTGTTGCATCGACATAGCTTGGTAATTTCTGTTGTATAAGCTGAATCACATTGCTAATAATCATATTCGTATCTTGGCGCTTCAAAAAGAAAAAATCCATACTTTGATTATCCACAATTACCTCTTCCCCATTATTAATCTTATGGGCATTCACTACAATATCACTTTCACTCGCCTGCCGAAATATCTTTGACAATTCTACTACTTTAAACATATCAGATGCAATAATATCTTTGAGCACACTTCCAGGCCCTACACTAGGAAGCTGATTTCTATCCCCCACCAATACCACGTGTGTTCCTGGAATAATCGCTGATAATAATGCATGCATCAAATGAATATCTACCATAGACATTTCATCAATAATAATGACATCTACCTCTAATGGGTTCTGCATATTTCTTCCAAATCCAGTGGTACCTTCTTCTTCAGGATTTCCATTTACCTCCAACATCCTATGTATGGTTTTTGCTTCATATCCTGTCGCTTCTGTCATACGCTTTGCTGCTCTTCCAGTCGGTGCGGCGAGCAATATATCTAATCCCTCTGCCTCAAAATACTGAATCATCGCATTGATCGTGGTAGTCTTCCCTGTTCCTGGTCCCCCTGTCACAACCAATAATCCATTCCTAACTGCTTCTATAACTGCTTGGCGCTGCTTTTCATCTAGTGTCTGCTCTGTACATTTTTCTATCTGATGTAATCGGTGTTCTATATGAACTTCTGCCACCTCTTCTTTAAGATTTAAATCATGTAACATCTTCGCTGTATTTAATTCCATGTAATAATACTGCGCTGGATATACACGCGTATCCCATTCTTCTTTTTTGAGAATCACTTTCTTTTCCATCGCCAAGTCCATGATGTACTTTTCCATATCGATAATTTCTACCAACAATAGTTGACTTGCTCTTGTAAGCAATGTCGACTGCGGCAAGTATACGTGTCCCTCCATGATACACTGGGTAAGCGTGTAGAAAATCCCACTACGGATACGAAAATCCGAATCTGTATGAATTCCTATTTTGCTTGCTATTTCATCTGCTGTCTTAAAACCAACTCCAGGTACATGGTCAGCTATCTGATATGGATTTTCTTGTAATACTCGATAAACATTTTGTCCATAGTGTTGATATATCTTGGCCGCAAGACTTGTAGACACACCATATTTTTGTAGGAAAATCATCGCTTTTCGCAAATCTTTTTTCCCTTCTACTTGTTCTGCTATTTGCCTTGCTATACGCTCACTAATTCCTTTGATTTCTACTAGACGTTCTGGTTCTTCTTCTATGATGCGAAACGTATCTTCTTTAAATTTCTTTACAATACGCCCTGCCAAAGATGCTCCAACCCCTTTGATTGCCCCCGATCCTAGATATCGCTCGATAGATATCACATCATCAAGTTCTTTCACTGTATGACTTTCTACTTTAAATTGCGTACCATAAGAGCTATGCGCTGTATAGTCACCCACTAACTCCAAACTTTCACCCTCGTTAAGAAATGCAAAGCTTCCAACACAAGTAAGTTCGCCATCTTCATTATTCAAATTAAATACGGTGTATCCGTTCTCTTCATTCCGATAAATAATGTGTTCTACATATCCTTCAAGTGTCATATTGCCCCTCTGCTTTCGTAACGCACATAAGGACAGAAGATTTCATCCTCTGTCCATGTGCTGCTTTCTATTAAAACCCTTTATTATTTCCAATGAATTCTATATACTGTCCTGTCCCTATAGCTACAACTTTCATAGGTTCTTCTGCCGTCATTGTATTAATCCCTGTTCTTTCTTCAATCAATTCTTCTAAACCACGAAGCATCGCACCGCCGCCAGTAAGAACTATCCCGCGTTCTAATATATCTGCCGATAATTCTGGCGGAGTCTGCTCTAACACACTGATAACCGACTCAACTATCTGACTGGTCACTTCTCGTAATGCTTCTTCTGTTTCAGCTGAAGTCACTTCCACTGTCTTTGGTAATCCAGACACTAGATTTCTCCCTCTTACTTCCATTACATCTACTTCTGCATATGGATAAGTTGTCCCAATTTTTATCTTAATATCTTCTGCAGTTCTTTCTCCAATAAGTAAATTATGCTTTTTACGCATATATCTTACAATTGCATCATCAAAATCATCTCCCGCTACTTTAAGAGATGTATTAACCACAGTTCCACCAAGTGATATTACTGCAATGTCACTTGTTCCACCACCAATATCAACGATCATATTGCCACATGGCTTAGAAATATCAATTCCCGCACCAATTGCTGCTGCTACTGGTTCTTCTATCAAATGTACTTCTCTCGCACCTGCTGCATAAGTTGCTTGTTCCACAGCATTTTTCTCAACTTCAGTCACTCCTGATGGCACACAAATGCTAATGCGCGGCTTCTTAAGTGTTCTCTTTCCCATTGCTTTTTGTACGAAATATTTTATCATCTTCTCTGTTACTGTATAGTCAGAAATTACACCTTGACGAAGTGGTCGGACTGCCACTATATTTCCTGGTGTTCTCCCAATCATCAATCGCGCTTCTTCTCCAATCGCTTTCACCACATTTGTATCTCTATCAAACGCTACTACGGAAGGTTCTTTTAATACAACACCTTTCCCTTTCACATACACAAGAACACTCGCAGTGCCTAAATCTATCCCTATATCTGCCGACATGCCTACTCCTTTCATTCCCCTAAATCCACTTACTCTAATACTTATTTTTTCTATATTTTCATTCTCTTACTGTTTGTTCTTTTGTATATTACGTCCATGAATCATTATAAGCATATTTAAAATAAATGAAAAGAACTTTTTTCTTAATGTTTTGTGATTAGCTTATCTGCAATATATTTTCCTGTATATGATGCTGGAATTTTCACTATTTCCTCAGGTGTACCTGTAGCAACTACTGTTCCACCTCTATCCCCACCTTCCGGGCCTATATCGATAATGTAATCCGCTGTCTTAATTACATCTAAATTATGTTCTATCACAATCACTGTATTTCCATCAGCTGACAGCCTTTGCAATATCTCTGTTAGCTTGTGTACGTCTGCAAAATGTAGCCCTGTCGTCGGTTCATCCAAAATATAAACAGTTTTTCCAGTACCTCGCTTGCTAAGCTCTGTAGCCAGCTTGATGCGTTGCGCTTCGCCTCCTGACAATTGTGTAGAAGGTTGCCCCAACCGAATATACCCCAAGCCCACATCAAACAACGTGTCCATTTTTCGCTTAATACTAGGAATATTTTCAAAAAACACGCATGCTTCTTCTACTGTCATATCTAGTACATCATAAATATTTTTACCTTTATATCTCACATCTAAAGTTTCCCGATTATATCGTTTTCCTTTACACACCTCACACGGCACATACACGTCTGGTAAGAAATGCATTTCGATTTTCAAAATACCGTCCCCACTGCACGCTTCACAACGTCCTCCTTTTACATTAAAACTAAAGCGCCCTTTTTTATATCCTTTTGCCTTTGCATCTGGTGTTGCTGCAAACAAATCTCGAATCAAATCAAATACACCCGTATACGTAGCAGGATTTGACCTTGGTGTTCTTCCTATTGGTGATTGATCGATATTAATCACCTTATCCACCTGCTCCAATCCTTGTATTTCATTATGCTTCCCTGGAATCGTTCTAGCTCTATTTAATTCACGGGCTAACGCTTTATATAAAATTTCGTTTACCAAGGAACTCTTCCCCGATCCCGAAACCCCTGTCACACATGTAAGCACTCCTAATGGAAAATCTACATCTATATTTTTCAGATTATTTTCGTTTCCACCAATTACTCGGATATATCCTTTCGCTTCTTTTCGCTTCTCTGGTACTGCAATCTGAATACGACCACTAAGATAAGCACCTGTAACAGATTGCTTGTTCTTCATAATCTGGTTTGCAGTCCCAACAGCTACTACCTCTCCACCGTGCTCTCCCGCACCCGGACCAATATCTACTATATAATCTGCCTCCATCATCGTATCTTCGTCGTGTTCCACAACAATAAGTGTGTTTCCTAATTCCTTCAGGTGCTTCAATGTTCCTAATAATTTATCATTATCGCGCTGATGCAAACCAATGCTTGGTTCATCTAATATATAAGCAACCCCCACAAGCCCCGAACCAATCTGTGTAGCCAAGCGAATCCTCTGCGCTTCGCCTCCTGATAATGTTCCTGTTGCTCTTGCAAGGCTAAGATAATCTAATCCAACATTAATCAAAAATCCTACTCGTGCCTCAATTTCTTTCAAAATCTGTCCACCTATCAACTGTTGTGTCTCTGTTAACTCTAAGTTATTCAAGAAAACTTGCAATTTTTCAATAGATAGCCCTGTTACTTCAGCGATGTTTTTATCGCCAACTGTAACAGCTAATGCACTAGACTTTAGACGCTGTCCTCGGCACACTGGACATGGTGTAATGCGCATAAATGTCTCGTATTCTGCCTTCGCCGTCTCTGAAAACGTCTCTTTATATCGTCGTTCTACATTCTTTACTAAGCCTTCAAAAGTGATGTCATATACACCCTCTCCACGCTGACCTTTATAATACACTTTTAATTCTTTCGTACCAATCCCATAGATTAATACATCTTGAATTTTTTTCGGATATTCCTTAAATGGTGTCTCCAAGCTAAATTGATACTCTTCTGCTAATGCCAATAAAATAGCATTTGTGAAACTTCCCTTTTGATTACACGACTGCCATCCATGAACTACTATTGCTCCTTCTTGAATGCTAAGCCTCTTATCCGGAATCATCAAATCTACATCAAATTCCATCTTGTATCCCAAACCATAACATTCAGGGCAAGCCCCAAAAGGATTATTAAACGAGAAACTTCTCGGTTCAATTTCTTCTATACTAATTCCACAATCCGGACAAGAAAAACTCTGACTAAACTGCATCGATTCTCCATCAATAATATCCACTGTCATAAGACCTTCTGCTAGCTGCAAAACATTCTCTACAGAATCACTTAGACGCTTCTCAATTCCTGGTTTTACCACCAATCGATCTACAATAATCTCAATATTGTGCTTGATATTTTTATCTAACTCAATATTTTCCGAAAGTTCGTACAAACTTCCATTTACTCTTGCACGCACATAACCACTTTTTCTTGCGCGTTCAAACAACTTCGCATGTGTCCCCTTGCGCCCCCGAACAACTGGTGCTAACAATTGAATTTTTGTGCGTTCTGGTAGTTCCATAATCTGATCCACCATTTGATCCACTGTTTGCTTCTTGATTTCCTTCCCACATTTCGGACAATGTGGAATCCCAATTCTCGCATATAACAAACGGAAATAATCATAAATTTCTGTAACTGTTCCTACTGTGGAACGTGGATTTCGATTAGTCGATTTTTGGTCAATAGAAATAGCAGGTGATAACCCTTCTATACTCTCTACATTCGGCTTCTCCATACGGCCTAAAAATTGTCTAGCATAAGATGACAATGACTCCATGTACCGACGTTGACCTTCTGCGTAAATGGTATCGAATGCCAAGGATGATTTCCCTGATCCGCTGAGTCCTGTCAATACAACCAATGAGTCTCTCGGTATGTCCAAATCAATATTTTTTAAATTATGTTCATTCGCTCCACGTATTTTGATATATTGCTTCATTTATTATCTCCTTAGCAGCAAAATCCCTTCTATAAATCTTTAGACCTTCTTATGCTGTAGCTATTTCTTTACTAATCTCTCTCTAATAATTGTTTCTTGATTTCTAGTAATTTATCCCTTAATTCAGCTGCTGATTCAAAATCTAGCTCAGCCGCCGCTTTTTTCATCTTCTTCTCTACTTGTTTCATCGTTTTTTCTAATTCTTTTTTCGACATAGATTCCGGATCAATTTCCATGTTAGTATCTTTACTCGAAACCTTTTTTGAAATGGTAATCAAATCACGGACTGCTTTTTTGATAGTCGTAGGTGTAATTCCGTGCTCTTCGTTGTACTTCTGCTGTACCTCACGACGACGCTTCGTCTCATCGATCGCCATGCGCATGGAATCTGTCATCACATCTGCGTACATAATCACATGACCTTCTGCATTTCTAGCTGCACGCCCTATAGTCTGTATCAGTGAAGTCTCCGAACGCAGAAATCCTTCTTTATCCGCATCTAGAATCGCTACCAATGTAATCTCTGGTATATCTAATCCTTCTCGAAGCAGGTTGATTCCTACTAATACATCAAACACATCCAATCTCATATCTCTAATGATTTCGCTACGCTCTAATGTATCGATATCTGAATGCAAATATTTGATACGAATCCCTAATTCTCTCATATAATCCGTCAAATCTTCCGCCATACGTTTCGTCAATGTGGTAATCAATATCTTATTCTTATTTGCAACTTCTTTCTTAACTTCCATAACCAAGTCATCGATTTGTCCTTTTACTGGTCGTACAACCACCTCTGGATCTAATAATCCTGTCGGACGAATCACTTGCTCTGCTCGTAATAATTCATGCTCTAATTCATATTTCCCTGGAGTAGCCGACACAAACATTACTTGATCTAATTTCCCCTCAAACTCCTCAAAATTCAAAGGTCTATTATCTTTAGCCGATGGCAATCGAAAGCCAAAATCCACTAAATTTGATTTTCTAGCTTGATCACCTGAATACATTCCTCCGACTTGCGGTATCGTCTTATGAGACTCATCTATAATGAGTAAAAATTCATCTGAAAAGTAATCAATCAGAGTCATCGGTGGTTCTCCGGCCTTAGTACCTGTCAAATGTCGCGAATAGTTCTCAATCCCAGAGCAAAACCCTGTTTCTTTCATCATTTCAACATCGAAGTTCGTTCGTTCTTCGATACGTTGCGCCTCGATTAATTTATCATATTTTTTAAATTCAATAATGCGCTCTGCCAGCTCCGCTTCTATCGCTTCCGTCGCTTTCAACAATTTATCTTGAGCCACTACATAATGAGAGGCAGGATAAATCGCAATATGCTCTAATTGATTTTTAATCTCACCTGTCAAACTATCAATTTCTAAAATCCGTTCTACTTCATCTCCAAAAAATTCAATACGGATTGCCTGCTCTGCTGAATAAGCGGGAAAGACATCTAAGACATCACCCTGTACGCGAAATGTCCCTCTGTGGAAATCCATTTCATTTCTATCATATTGTATCTCTATTAGTTTTGCTATAATTTCGTCTCTATCTTTTATCATACCGGGCCGCAACGAAATCACCATTTCATGATAATCAATGGGACTACCTAATCCATAGATGCAAGACACACTGGCAATAATAATCACATCTTCACGTTCTGATAATGCTGCTGTTGCTGAGTGACGCAACTTATCTATTTCATCATTAATAGAAGAGTCCTTCGCAATATACGTATCCGATGATGGTACATAAGCTTCCGGCTGATAATAATCATAATATGACACAAAGTACTCTACTCTATTATTCGGAAAAAATTCTTTAAACTCTCCATATAGCTGGCCTGCAAGCGTCTTATTATGTGCTAGAATCAGCGTAGGTTTATTCAGCGCCTGAATCACATTTGCCATCGTAAATGTCTTGCCAGACCCTGTAACTCCTAGCAACGTCTGACACTGATTCCCCTCTCGAAACCCAGTCACTAATTGTTTAATTGCAACCGGTTGATCACCTGTCGGTGCAAATTCCGAAATTAATTCAAACATACCCATGCTGATGCTCCTCTACAAAATAATGTACTACTACGAGTGATTATACCATAATGTATTTTTTGCCGCAAGCAAAAAACGTACATTTGTTCGATTTTTCATCTACTTACTTTCCTACAATAACAGCTACTATTTTCTCACTCTTAGGCATAAACCACTGTACCGTTGGTCCAACTAATAGCAGGGCAGCTACTGTTCCAATCCCAATTGTTGCCCCTAATAAGAATCCACATGCTGTAAAAAATATGTCACATCCGATACGTACTGTTCTGAACTGAAATTTCTTCAATTTATCTGTTATAATGATTGCCACTAAATCATTAGGACCTGTTCCTGCGTCACTTTTAATTACGAGAGACATCCCTGCACTAAGAATGATTACCCCTAATAACATCGTTACTATACGAATCCACATATCGGAATTCGCACTAATATTTCCATTAAATATCCACACAAAAAAATCAATAATCCAACCACCACAAGTTGCGCATACTACAGATCCTATCATAATATACCCTTTTGCAAATAGTAACATTAGAACCGTAAAAATGCACAAGGTAATTACATGCATCGTGCCTAATGATATGCCAATAATATTTGCCATTCCTTGCACGAATACAGTAAACGTATCTGAACCTAACTCTGATATTACGAACATCGTAACTCCTAAGTGCGCAATAACCAATCCTATAAATAATAATACAATTCTAATTCCCCATTCTTTTACACTTCGTTTCATACTATCCCCCATTTTATTCCTTTCTATTCTATTTCTATTTATTTGATAAACATGGCATCTCCGAAAGAGAAAAACCGATACTTCTCTTTCACTGCTTCATCATACGCATGAAGAACTGGTTCTTTTCCTGCCAATGCAGAAACAAGCATAATTAATGTTGATTCTGGCAAATGAAAATTCGTAATCAGGTTATTTAGTACTTTGAATCGATAACCTGGATAGATGAAAATTTCTGTCCATCCACTACATGCTTCCATCGTTCCATCTTCTTTGGCTGCAGACTCAATCGTTCTGCAACTTGTAGTTCCTACGCAGATAACACGACATCCCGCTTCTTTTGCACGATTAATCTTATCCGCTGCTTCCTGATCTACCTGATAGAATTCAGAGTGCATATGATGTTCTAGTACATTTTCCACTTTTACAGGACGAAAAGTTCCAAGTCCCACATGCAATGTTACTCTAGCAATATTGACCCCTTTTTCTTCTATCTTCCCAAGTAATTCCGGCGTAAAGTGTAATCCTGCAGTAGGCGCTGCCGCGGAGCCACTATTCTTCGCATAGACAGTCTGGTAACGATTTTTATCTTCTAGCTGATGTGTAATATAAGGCGGCAATGGCATCTGTCCCAATTGATCTAGAATTTCCTCAAAAATACCCTCATATTCAAAGTGTATCAATCGATTCCCTTCTTCCACCACTTCCATTACTTCTCCAACTAACAGTCCGCCACCAAAGATAAGCCTCATCCCTGGACGCGCTTTCTTCCCAGGTTTCACAAGTGCCTCCCAAACATCATTTGCTTGTCGCTTCAATAATAGCACTTCTACCTTCGCGCCTGTCATTTCACGCTCCCCAATCAATCGCGCTGGAATAACCTTGGTATCATTAATAACGAGACAATCGCCTTCGTTCAGATACTCTATGATATTGTGAAACGCCCTATGTTCTATTTCTCCATTTTCTTTATCTAATACTAATAATCTAGAACTGGAACGATCCTCTAGTGGATCTTGTGCTATCAGTTCTTCTGGTAATTCAAAATTAAAATCTTGTGTTCTCACTATATATTTCCTCTTTCATTTCTTCTATCTTTCAACATTTTCCACAAGAAATTATATCATACTCTTTCAAAAGAAAATAGTACCCATGATATGTTCGTTTCATTTATTCATTGAAACCAAATCATGGGTACCACCTATAATCTTTTATAAAATTTTATAATAATCCATAACCGCTAATAATTATTGCAGATTTCAAATCATCCTAATTTAACTTATTGTCTTAATTCAATATCAAGCTCTCCTAAAGCTTTTAGAATTTTCTTCATTGCTGGTGCAATATCTGCTTCTTCTAAAGTCTTATCTTTTGCTCTGAATACTATCGAATAAGCTACCGATTTATAACCCTCTTTAATTTGTG
>JAWXVA010000010.1:36418-41318 GCA_044425815.1 Eubacteriales bacterium | reverse complement strand
TAAATAAATTGAAAGTAATAAAACGAATTATGTATGGTCGTTGCAGCTTTGGATTGTTAAAAGCAAAGTTACTACGGCTTGAAAAAACGCGCAAAATCAACTAACATTGGAAAGAACCAAATTTAGATTACCATAAACACCGTCAAAGAGAGTTTTATGATAATCACGATATTTCGGTTGAGATTACTCCTTCTGGTGAATGTATTTTGAAAGCTACGAAAAAAGAGGATAAGAATGATTAAGGCTATGTTGCCAGAGTATCAATTGCTAACTAAGGGATTTAACTCTGGCAATGAATATTTAGATAACTTTTTAAAATGCAGTGCAGCACTTGACCCAGCTTTAGGGAAGACATATGTATTTTTTATTAGATGTTGAGTAAACAGCAAAACAATTCTTAACATAGTAGCAGTGAAACTCTACAATAGCCTTAAGTGAAAGATGAACCATATCGTGATACGAATATGATGAAAGAGAATCCACTCGTGAGTGCTTTACTTGTAGCTAAGTAATATCATGAAAATATGGTAATGTCTAGTTCTCTTTTTTAAATTTTTCTAAGCTCTCATTTGAGAAAATTAAAGAAGAGATTAAGCAGATAGAGACAGTAGAAAGCCAATTATTGTATACGCTTCATAATTGGGGATATGAGAATGTAAAAGAATTTTTAAAGACTTATAATCAAGCAGGACAAGAGAGTGAAGATTATGATAAGGCAGTTGTATTGGGGGGAATGATGAATAATTTCCGTAGTGCTGCAGAAGAAGTTGTGTTAAAGGAAGTGGTGTATTGTTAAAAGAAAAAAACAGAGTAGAAAATTAAAACTTTTCTACTCTGTTTTTTTCTTTTAAATGTTGGGTTAGTTGGTGTAAAATTTCAATATCTGAATCGTTTAAACCAGAAATATCAAGAGTTACAGTTTTGTTTACGCCTAATAAATAATCAGTTGACACAGAGAAATATTCAGACAGTTCTACGATGTATTGTGTTGAAGGTACTGATATTCCCATTTCCCAAGCATTAACACTAGATCGTGTTATACCTAAAATTTTGGCTAAAGCGGATTGGGTTAAATTTTTTTTCTCTCTTAAAAAAACTATTCTATTTGAAATCATATGTTCACCTCTTTTATATATTAGTATTTACAAAATGACATTGCATTATCAAAAAGATGTTATAAATTGACACTTATGATACAGAATGGTATAATTGGAGAAAATAAAGAAATGAGAGGGAAATATAATGAGAAAGTGGTTATTATGTATAGGAATGGTAGTTTTGATGGGAAATTTAGTAGGGTGTAATGCCAGTAATACGGATGAAGTAGCTAATACAGAGATTGAATCCGGAGAAGGTGATATAGAAGAGTCGAATACAGAAGCGGAAAATATAGAAGAAGGAATTACAATGACACTAGGTGAATTAAATAGTGCAGAAGATATTGCTGATTTTACACTATTTAAAATTAGTACATCAAATAAGGTGACAGGGTCATTAGCTTCGGGAATGTATTACGAAAATAATTCAACAGATGAAACATATATAGATGTTGTATTTGACTATACGCATCTAGGAACTGAAGCAGTAAATAGTGATGATTTAATTATTGCAAAAGCAATGAATGGGGCAGGAACAGAGTTTACAAATGTTTTATATGTAGTAGAAACAGATAATGGAGAAGATGTGAGTGCATATGAAAGTATTGCGCCACTATCAACTGTTCGCTTTCATTGTGCTATATCGGTACCTACAAGTGAAACGGACTTAACGTTATCATTTGTGATAGGGGATAAAAACTACATATATGATTATAAGATAAGCGAAGTAGTAAGTAATATTGAAACGCTGAATGTAGGTGATGAAATAGGTGACGAAGAGTTTGCGACATTGTTATTTAATGGAATACAGTACACAGATGATTTATTGCCTTCTAATACAAGTGGTTCTTATTCACATTATCAAATTGATGGTACAGATAATACTTATTTAGTAATTAATTTTGATTTAACTAATTATCAAGGAAGTGCTAAAGAAGCAAGTTCATTTGTTGGTATAAAAGCAAAATATATGGATAAATATGAATATACGGGTGGGATTAGAGTTGAAGATTCCGATGGGGCAGGATTTGGAAGTGGATATGAAAACATAGATCCATTAGCTACACGTAAGTGCTATTATTTAATCGAGGTACCTAAGTCGGTTATTGAAAATGAAGTAGAATTGACAATTTCATTTGATGGGAAAGAATACATGTATGTAGGAAGTGCTGAATAAACTAGAAGGTCGAAAGTGAATAAATGTCACTTTCGACCTTTTTTATATTTAGATAATAGTTATGAAGATTAATAATTCTATGTAATAAATTACAATAGGTGTTATAATAGTTTTAAGAAAACAGAACTTTTTATATGTATAGTAGCATTAGATGTTATGTGAATATGGTGGAAAATTACAGGTGAGGAGTAATAAGAGATGAAAGTAAAGAATTTAGATGATATGACGGCATATCTGCAGAAAAAGGGTATGAATCATCAGATGTATTATCAATACACAAATTTGGAAAATGCAATTAACATTATTCAATCAGGATATTGGCATCTTTCACTTGGAGATATTATGAATGATAAACAGGAATTAAAAAAAGGTACTGAGGATAAGTGGAACAAAACATATATTTCGAGTTTTTCATATGGTGCTGGTGAAAATATTGCTATGTGGGGAATCTATTGTATACCATGGTCGGATGCAGTTAGGATTGGAATTAGAGGAAAGCATATGCGAGACTGGATAAGTAATATTGAAAGTATATATTTGGTGAACAGAGAAGCTAATAATAGATTTGAGTATAGTGATGAAATAAAAATAAAACCGATTCTAACGGATATAGGGTATATTTCATTAGAAGGCAGTGAGTACAGTATTAAAAGAGGTAAAGATAAAATAGAGTTTGAGACCCCGTTATCTTTTTCGGAAATTAATACCTGTGATAAAATTACGGGCTATATTAAAAATGCTGCTTGGTCTTATGAAAATGAAGTTCGGATAAAAATTGAATTAAAAGATGAAATTATGAATCAAACTATTGCAATAAAAATACCAGAAGAAATACGTAATGGATTTGAATTAACAGCAGGACCATGGTGTGTAGAGGTGGTTAAGAGTATGGCGAATAATAAATTGCGGTTGAAAAATTTGCAGTTTGAATTTGCAGCATATAATGATAGTTTATTTAGAGGGTTAGTTGATTTGAAAAATATATGTTCTTACTGTAATTATACATATGAAAAAAGTGAGTAAAATAATATAGTGGTGATAGAATGATGAAGTTGTAAAATTGCAGACACTGTCTGCAAAATTGAGGAGGTTTTATGCCATCAGAGAATAATGAAATGATTACATTAATAGATGAACTGAAAAACAAGATAAAAAAAGCACAATATCGTGCTATGTTAAAGGCTAATGCAGAAATGATACAGCTGTATTATGATATTGGACAAGATTTGATTAAACAATCACAATATGGGAATCAATTTATTGATACATTGGCTAAGGAATTAAAAATTGCAATACCTAATATTAAGGGGTTTTCAGCAAGAAATTTAAGGTATATGAAAAAATTTGCAAGTGAAATCCAAGATATAAACTTTTTGCAGACAGTGTCTGCAAAATTACCATGGTCTCATAATATAGTGTTGATTGAGAAGTTGAAGACTATGGAAGATAGGTATTGGTATGGTGAAAAGATTATAGAAAATGGATGGTCACTTAGAGTATTAGAACATCAAATTGCAACAAAATTAATTGATAGACAAAGTCGAGCAGATAAAGTACAAAATTTTGCATCAAGATTACCTTCGGTACAAAGTGAATTAGCAATTCAAACTATGAAAGATCCATATATTTTTGATTTCGTGGAATTCCACGAGGGGATGTTGGAGCGAGAAATGGAAAATATGTTGGTTGCTAATATTACTAATTTTCTATTAGAGATGGGGACAGGTTTCGCATATATTGGACATCAAAAGATTATAAGAGTAGATGAGGAAGAGTTTGCACCGGATTTATTGTTCTATAATACACAGCTACATTGCTATGTGGTCATTGAATTGAAAATGACAAAATTTATACCAGAGTACGCAGGAAAAATGAACTTTTATTTAACACTTATAGATGAGCAGATGAAAGCTGAATCAGACAATCCATCAATTGGCTTGATTCTTTGCAGAAATAAAAATAAAATGGTAGCAGAATATGCACTAAAGGATACAAGTAAACCAATTGGCGTATCTGAATATAAGTTTACACAAGAAATACCAGAACTATATCGTTGTGCTCTACCAGATGCAGATGCATGGGAGCAACATATACAAATGGAAGATATTATGGGCGAAGTGAAAACAGATGATGAAAGTTAAATATTTAGGTAAAACGGAATTTCTAGTTTTAACAAATGATAAAATCTATGATGTATTATCCGTTGAAAAAGGATGGTATAGAATAATAGATGATTCTGGAGATGATTATTTGTATCCACCAAAATATTTTGAGGAAATTTTATTTAAGGATGAATAAGATTTATAAGTGGATGTAAAATGAGGAAAGCTATGAGTGGGTGGTTAATAAATTTAGAGAGTTATCTAAAGGATAAAAAAATGATAAGAGTAGTAAAGATTCTTAATACTAATGATAGAGACAGTAAATATTGTTCTAGTTCAAAATGAACTGGCTACATTTTGGCTACAATTTTTCTGTAAAATAAAAATACTACAGAGAATAGATAACATAAAACCCAATAAATACGTTATATTCCAACCAATTACACAGCTTTCTACAATTCCCAAAAGCGTGAAGGTGGACGTACAGTAGCTAGAATTACGGGTAAAAAGCAAGAAAGTGAAAT
>JAWXVA010000010.1:0-36318 GCA_044425815.1 Eubacteriales bacterium | reverse complement strand
TGAAATCTTGCACGTAAATTGAAGAATTAAAGTATGAAATACGAAATAATGCAATTGAAAATTACCAGTAAAAGAGCAAAAAAATGAAATCCTATACGTAAATTAGAAAAATGATCTTAGCAAATACTTGTATTACAACGAACATACGATAGAAAATACCAGTAAATTATTAAGTCTAAGAAATTTTACATGCCTATTAAAAGAAAAATATGTTAAAGTAATTGCAATTAATATTATTTTATGCAATATTATCTTGGGTACACTTTATACAGGTCACGTGTAAACTGTAACATTAACAGAAATTTATAAGCTAACATTTATATAAAATAATTGATTTTTTAGAGAATAATGCATATAATAAATATTAAGCAAAGAAACATACAATGTTTCAAATTTTTAAACGGAGACTCTCTTAATGTAAGTTTGATTCATTTATTATGGAAATCGAAAGAAAGATAATTATATTGAAATACAGGTATTCCTAGCTAAGGTTAGGAGTATTTTTATATTTGGGAGAAATTTAAATGAAAAAATTATTTGATATTACAAAATTTGATTCATATAAAGAAGACAATCGCCGTGAGGTAAAAAAAGCCAAGGGTGGTTTGCCTAATGATATGTGGGAAACATATTCAGCATATGCTAATACGTATGGTGGAGTTATTATTTTAGGTGTAAAAGAACTAGATGATAAACATTGGAAAACTACAGGATTAAAACAAGAAGATAAAGAAAAATTATTAGATAATTTTTGGAATCTTATCCATAACACACAAAAAGTAAATGTTAATTTATTGGGAGAAACAGATGTTGAAACTTATGAACTAGATGATGATATTATTATTGTTATTCATGTACCAATGGCAAAGAGAAATCAGAAACCAGTTTATATTAACAATGACATGTTTACAGGAACCTATCGTAGAACTTATTCAGGAGATTATAAATGTACTAGATTGCAAGTAAAAGCAATGTTGAGAGATCAAACTGAAAATACAATGGATATGGACATTTTAGACAATGCTGAAATATCGGAATTAAATCAGGAAACAATTCAAGGGTATAGAAATCGACATAGAATATTGAAAGTAGGACATCCATTTGAGCGATTAAATGATGAAGAGTATTTGCGTAGCATTGGTGCGGCAGCTATTGCAAAAGAAGATAATAGGTTGCATCCAACAGCAGCAGGCATGTTAATGTTTGGTGAAGAGTTTAATATTGTACGATATTTTCCAGATTATTTTTTGGATTTTAGAGAAATGCTAGATCCATCAATAAGATGGACAGATCGTATGCAGTCAAGTTCGGGGGAATGGTCTGGAAATATATGTGATTTTTATTTTAGAGTATACAATAAAATTATTAAGGATATAAAAGTCCCATTTAAAACACAAGGTGGAGATAGAATTGATGATACGCCAGTACATGAAGCATTGAGAGAGGCATTGGCAAATTGCTTGATTAATACTGATTTCTATGGGGTAAGAGGTGTGGTTATTAAGAAAGAAGCAAGTGAAATAAGTTTAGAAAACCCAGGATATATTAGAACAGGTAAGGCACAAATGAGACAAGGTGGAGAATCAGATCCTAGAAACAAGGCACTTATGAAAATGTTTAATTTAATTAACATAGGTGAGCGAGCAGGAAGTGGAGTACCTAATATTTTTAATGTGTGGGAAGATGAGGGTTGGGTAGAACCTACTATTATAGAAAAATTTGATCCAGATAGAACTATTATAGTATTAGAATTTAAAAAGAAAGCAAGCGAAGAAAACAAGCGAAGAAAACAAGCGAAGAAAGCAAGCGAAGAAAAGCAAGCGAAGAAAGCAAGCGAAGAAAAGCAAGCGAAGAAAAGCAAGCGAAGAAAAACAGTAGATAATATGGATGAAATTAGAAAATATCTAGCAAAAAATGGAGAGTGCAAGACAAAAGACATTGCAGAACACATAAACTTAAGTGTAGCACGAACTAGAGCCATTATTGCCGAGATGGATGATGTTATACCAAGCGGAACAACTACTAACAGAGTGTACTCTTTACAAAAATAGTCCACCGGTGCCAAAACGGTGCCAAGAACTAAAAGAAATATAAATAGTACCTGTTAAATGTATGAAAAATCCCCATTTACTAGTGTTAGTGTTAAGTCAACAGGAGTACGATTGTTCAGTACATATAGAGCGTTGACTTTATCAGAATTTTCATAGAAGTCAGTAGCTTCTTGTAGAGAGGCTCCACTTTTCATTTTACGTTCAATGAGGCGATTTCTTAGTAGTGAGACATCAGCATTTATGAAAATATTGTAGTCACTGAATTTCCTTAAGTCCATCCACCGTTTTTCTGGAGAAGATAAATAATTTCCCTCTAGAAGTATAATGTCCTTATCGAGTAGAATATCATCTTCTACAGGATTGTGTAGATTGCGATAGTACCGCGGAAAATAAGTGTCTTCTTTCGTAAGTTTTTCTACATAGTGATATAGCTTTTCAATGTCAAAGGTTCGAATAGATCCTTTTTCTTTCATAAGATCCCTAGGTTCTAGATAAGAATTATAGAAATGAAATCCATCGATGCCAATTCCTTGGATATTAGTATAATGTAACTCTGTATTAGCCAAATATTCTAGAAAGCTTACGAGTGTAGATTTACCGACAGCTGGTGGAGCTGAAATGAAAATGATAATTCTACGATTGGAAGCTTTCTGAAGTGAAATTAATTTTTTGAGAAGAGGCAAAAACAAAGTATTAATAGTAGTATCACTATAGGTTGCATTTACAGATAATCCGTTAATTGTAATATTGTAATTCATAAGACTGCTCCTTTTATTTTGAATCATCATAACATAAGATTCTGTAAGATTACAAGCTACATGGGAACTTAAGAAATTTATAATAGCTATGTTATAAAATCTTTTTAAACATGATATAATGTGCAATAATCAAGTCATAAAGCAATAAGTGAAAAGGTTAAGAAGTGAATAGAAAATGTAGTATAAGGAGTACGAGAATATGAAGAGAATCATAACAATGATTATAATTATGGCACTGGCTATGCTGACAGTGAGCTGTGGAACTTCAACAGAAGATGATACGATTAAGATAGGAATGGTTACAGATGCGGGTGGTGTAGATGATGGTGCTTTTAATCAGAGTGCTTGGGCAGGACTTACATTAGCTTCTGAAGAATTAGAGGTAGAAGTGAATTATTTGGAGTCTCAAACCGAAGCGGATTACGCAACAAATATCGAAACCTTTATAGAAGAGGACTGTGAATTGATTATTACCGTAGGATATATGCTGGCAGAAGCTACCTACAACGCAGCTGTGGCTTATCCAGATCAATTATTTGCTAATATCGATGATAGTACATGCGCTGAATTAGATAATGTACTGTGTTTGATGTTTGAATCAGCTGAGTCCTCGTATTTGGCAGGCTATGTAGCAGGACTTGAGACAGAGTCTGATGTAGTAGGTTTTGTGTTAGGAATGGAATCAACCATGATGAATGAATTTGGATATGGATATGTATCAGGCGTTCTAGATGCGAATTCTAATGCAACAGTAATTATGGCCAATGCCAATTCTTTTACTGATTCGGCAATTGGTAAATCCTTAGCCAGTGCGATGGTGGCAGAAGGTGCAGACATTATTTACCATGCAGCAGGAGCGGTAGGTCTTGGTGTTATTGAGGTGGCACAAGAATCGGGAATCAAGGCGATAGGTGTAGATACGGATCAGAGTAGTTTGGCAGAAGGAACCGTAATTACATCAGCATTAAAAAGAGTAGATATCGCTACGTATGAAGTGAGTAAAATGGTGTTAGAAGGAACCTTTGAGTCAGGATTGCAAGTATTTGATCTGGCGTCAGAAGGAGTTGGAATTGTCGAAGACGAAACATTAATATCAGCAGAGACATTTGCAGTGATTTCAGATTTGAAAGATGCGATTGCATCAGGAAATTGGAATGTACCAAAGACGAAAGAAGAATTTGAAGCAATCTATGGGGAAGATGTTTATACATTAGATTAGAAAAGAGCTAGACTTTGCATACATATCATGACATAATGGGTTTGAGTTTGAATACATATGTAGATAAATGAAAGGATATAATCAGTTATGCCAAATATAAACAATACTCAATCACAACTTCAGACCTTAACATATATGGCACCACATCCGGTGTTTCTATTAAATAATGATGCAGCATTGACGATACACTGCGCAAATGATAAGTTCTATCAGTTTTTTTCTTTGGAGAAACAGGAATTTAAGAATAGATATGAAGATTCATTTGCTAATCTTGTAAAGGAAACAAGACGTACACAATTTGTAAAAGATTTTCGCAATACAATAGACGAAACATCTGAGTGTGATGTAGACATCGAGTTAGAAGTCAAACCAGGTGTATACGAGTTATTCCGATTAAATGCATATTATTTGGAGGAAGAAGACGGGAAGCGTTTGATCTATGGATTCGTATTGTCATTAAAGCGACGACTAGAATTAATGGAGAAATATGAAGAGCAAGGAGCATATTTTGACGTAGTGCAAGATCTTTCGAAAGAGATTATATTTAAAATTGATATTAAACATAAAACAATGCAACATAGAAGTGATTGTGCTGAAATCTTTGGAATCCCGGCATTGGTGGAAGATTTTCCAGAATCGATTAGTAAAGGGGATGTCATTCATCCTGAAGATTTAGATGCTTACATGGAGTATGCACGTGCGATGGCCGAAGGGATTGGCGGTATCCATGATGTGCGTATCAAGCACATGACAGGGAAATACGAGAAGTACAGGATACTGAGTAAGGCATTGAATGACACGCAAGGAGAACCTATTTCCTTATTGGGAAAGCTAGTGAATATTCAAGAATTAACAGAGATGGAAGAAAGAGCAAATTATGATTTGCTGACACGTACCATGAATAAAATTTCTTTTCAAACAAAAGTGAGTGAAATACTAGCAGTATCTCAATTGACAAGTAAGCATGCCATATATTTCTTGGATTTAGATGATTTCAAAAACGTAAATGATAGTTTTGGACATGAATTTGGTGATTATTTATTAGAAACAGCAAGCAAAAGAATGAGGAATGCAATTCGTGAGCAGGATATTATAGGCCGAGTAGGTGGTGATGAATTTGTAATATTTTTAAATGCTTGTGGAGATGAAGAGACATTGATTAAAAGAGGTAATTTAATGCTCGAAACAATTGGAAGAGAGTATGTGAATGATAGAGGACGAGCTAGTGTAAAGTCAAGTATTGGCATTGCGATTTATCCTGATCATGGGACAACCTACGAAGAGTTATATAGAAAGGCAGATGTAGCACTTTACCATTCGAAAAGATTAGGGAAGAATACAGTTACAATCTATAATGAAGAAATAGTAATGAATAAGTAAAATAAAGCCAAGTAGAGACGTTGAGAGATGTCTCTATTTGGCTTTTTGGACAACAATAGTAAACAAATATTAAAAGAAAATGAAAAGATGGGACAGAGTATTACAAAATGTTTTTATTGTAGTACAATATAAAAAACGGAGTTAGAAGAAACAGATTGAAATGAATCATACAAAGAAGAATCAGAGAAAGAAGAATCAGAGAAAGAAGAATCAGGAGGAAGTAAAATGAGTGCAGATACATTATATATCATAGGGTTAATATTGGTAAGTTTATATTTAATTACTGGATTTGACGATTTCGTATGGGATATTATTACCTTGATTAAGAGGCGTAAACAGAAGGAACAAATATTAAATTTTGAGGAGTTAGATCAAATCCCACCGAAGCTCATTGCGGTGATTATTGCAGCATGGCATGAAGATAACGTACTTCTGGATGTGGTGGAGAATATTATTGCATCACAACAATATCCAAAATCGATGTATCATATCTTTTTAGGCGTATATCCAAATGATAAAGCGACAGTGTATATTGCACAACAGTTGCAAGAAAAATATCCAAATGTACATTGCGTCGTGAATTTTAAAGAAGGTCCTACATCGAAAGCACAGAATATTAACTATGTTATTTCCCAGGTGAAACAATATGAAGAGCAGCAAAATTGGAGATTCTCGGCAGTTACAGTTCATGACTCAGAGGATTTGGTACATCCATATGAATTGAAAGTTACAAATTATCTAATGGAGAAATATCCAGCAGTTCAGTTCCCAGTTTTTCCACTTGTTAAGAAACCTACATTATGGAATTTCTTTTCGAATATTACGACGAATACATACGCAGATGAATTTGCAGAAAATCATTTTATTACGATGGTAAGTAGAAGAAATACAGGAGCATTTGTTCCTTCGGCAGGTACAGGATTCTCCCTTGCAAGAGATACAATTGAAGTATTAGGATACCATGTACTACCTGAAAATAGTTTGACAGAAGATTATAAATTATCACTTACATTATATGAAAATGGCTTGCAAATGTATTATGTACTTGAAAAATTAGAGCGACTAGATTTTTCTGGCAAAAAGAAAACAGAATATATAGCGACAAGATCGCTATTTCCAAATACATTTAAAACAGCAGTAAAACAAAAGACGAGATGGACACTAGGGATTACAATGCAATCGCTAAGATTTAAAGATATTTTCAATAAAAATCTTTCCTTTGCTGGAAAGTATTCATTGTATCGGGATCAAAAAGCGAAACTAGGGAATCTATTATCCATGGTAGGATACCCAGTTCTTATCTATTTTATAACATCATTATTTGTTGAGTTAACTCCAATTTACCCTAAGTATACAGTGTCTTGGTATTTATGTTTGATAGTGACAATTATGATGATTGAGAGACAACTATTTAGAGCGGTATCATTAAAGAATATTTATGGATATCGTAGTGTATTCTTTGGTTGTTTCTTCCCACCATTAATTCCACTTCGCATAATATGGGGGAATATTATTAACTTAGTGGCTACCGTTCGAGCGTACATTCAATACCTAAAAGGAAAGAAAAAACCAGTGGAACCCCCACAGGAAGAAACAGAGACTTCAGAAGTAATAACGAAAGTAGAGACGGAAACAGAAGTAGAGCCGGAAACAGAAGTAGAGACGGAAACAGAAGTAGAGCCAGAAACAGAAGATGCAAAAAAAGAGGAACTAATTAAATTTGAGTGGTCGAAAACAGAACATTCATTTTTAGAGAAAGAAATACTAACAAGATTCCATAGAAGATTTGGAGATGTACTTGTTAGCAAAGGGTACATTACAATTAAAGATTTGAAAGAAGCGTTGAAAACCAAAGAAGATATCTTTATCGGTCAGCACCTCATGAATATAAATTTAATTAATGAAACACAATATCTAGAAGCATTGACTGCAATTAAAAATATTCCTTTCGTACAAAAAGAATCGATAGACTTGTATGATTTTCCTGGATTTGCTGAGATATTTGAAGAAGAATTCTTAAAAGAGTATCAAACAATACCAATACTAAAAACAAAGGCGGGCTATGTATTTGCTTATGGAGTATCTACACCGTTGAATACGCAGTCTATCCTTAGAGAAAAATTTGACGTTGATGCACAAACGGTTCTAATGATGGATGAAAGTATACAAGTAGGGTTAGAAAGAATTTATAATATAAATGAAACCACAGTTACAGTGAATCAATTAGAGAAAGAATTAATAAAAGGAAAGATCAGCGTAGAACAATTAATTATTATTCGCAACTATATCGCAAAAGGTCAAGAAGATGCAGAGACCATAGCAAAACATATGGGCGTGTATTATAACGAAGTAATTGATGAAATCGTTGAAGAAGAAGTAAAGAAGAAACAAAAAAAGTCAAAGAAGAAAGAAAAAGATAAGAAAGAAAAAGACAAGAAAGACACTAAAAAGAAGGATAAGTAAAATATTATAGTGGTATGAGAGAAAGGGGAATGTATGAGAAAAGTAATGTTAGTATTTGGAACTAGACCAGAAGCGATTAAGATGTGTCCAGTTGTTAAAGAATTAGAAAGTCGTGAGAATTTTGAGGTGTGTGTATGTGTAACTGGCCAGCATAGAGAAATGTTACATCAAGTATTGAACGTATTTAATACAAAGATAGATTATGATTTGTCAATTATGAAAGCAGGGCAGACGTTATTTGATGTTACGACAGGAGTATTGAATAAATTAAAAGCAATTTTAGAAAAAGAAAAACCAGAAATTGTGTTAGTTCATGGGGATACATCTACGACATTTTCAGCGGCACTCGCTTGTTTTTATCTAGGGATACCAGTAGGACATGTAGAAGCAGGGTTAAGAACCTATAATATACATTCTCCGTTTCCAGAAGAATTTAATCGTCAAGCAGTAGGGGTGATGTCCGTAGTACATTTTGCCCCTACCCAGCAAGCGGCAGATAATCTTATCAAAGAAGGCAAGAATAAAGAACAAATTTATATTACAGGTAACACAGCAATTGACGCATTAAAAGAAACAGTATCCGAACATTATACTCATGAACTGTTAGAGTGGGCAAATGATTCCAGATTAATAGTGTTGACAGCGCATAGAAGAGAAAATCTAGGGCAGCCCCTTCATAATATGTTCGCAGCAATTCGTAGAATTGTAGAGGAATATGAAGATGTGAAAGTAATCTATCCAATTCATATGAATCCAGCAGTTCGCGAGGTGGCAAATATACATTTTGCAAATCAATCAAGAGTGAAATTGATAGAGCCTCTTGAAGTTGTAGACTTCCATAACTTCCTAAATGCTTCGTATTTTATACTTACAGATAGCGGTGGAATTCAAGAAGAGGCACCATCATTAGGAAAGCCAGTATTAGTAATGCGTGATACTACAGAGCGACCTGAAGGGGTTGAAGCTGGTACTTTGAAATTAGTCGGGACGAAAGAAGAGGATATTTACGATCATTTCAAGCGCTTGCTCAGTGATTCTAAAGAGTATGAGCGTATGTCACAAGCAAGCAATCCGTATGGCGATGGCAATGCGAGCAAGTATATTGCTGATATTTTAGAGAAAATGTAAATGATGCATAGAAATAGAAAAATACTATGGATTCTAAGTACCATTTTGTTAAGTTGTTGTATTTTGATTAGTATCATATTCGTGAAAAAAAATCAGAGTCGAGACGAAAAAGAAAAGGTACAGTATGATATAGCTAATTTGTTTGATTCAATAGGAATGAATATCATTGATGAAAATGGAGGAATCATTTCTAATATTTTAACCGCTTCAAACACAGTGTTCAGTGAATCGCACGGACTCATGATGGAGTATGCATTACTGATACAAGATCAAAATCTGTTCGAACGATATTATTGGGTAATAAAAGGATATCAGCATGAATCAGGTTTATTTCCCTGGTTGATTATAGATGGAGTAGCTAGCAATAGTAGTGCCACATTAGATGATTTACGTATTTTTTCGAGTCTTTATCAAGCGAACCAACTTTGGGGAGGGTACGATGAAGAGATAATGAGATTAGAAAATGGACTGTATGAGTATTGTGTATACGATGGATATTTAAGCGATTTCTACGATTTCAATATGGGACAAACATCAAGTGAATTATCTTTGACATATATTGATATTGTTTCGTTGCAATATTTATGTGACTATAATGAAAGATGGGTGCCAATTAAGGAGAAATCTGTAAAAATATTAGAACAAGGGTTTATAGGTACCGCAATGCCATTGTACTATAAACAATATATTGGATCTGAATATACACAAGAAGAGTTACATACAGCAGAAGCATTGTATACACTATATAATTTAGCGCAAGTGGATATGCTTGAAGCAGAAAGCCTTGAGTGGTTAAAGGAGAAAGTTGAGCAAGAAGCATTGTATGCAAGTTATACAATCACAGGGGAAGTCCCTATTGAGAATCAATTTGAAACAACGGCAAGTTATGCATTGGCAACTTTGATTTTCGTGATGGAAGATGAAAAAGAATTTGCTGGAAAAGCATTAGAGTTGATGAAGGGATTTCAGATAAAAAATGGTCCATATACATATTTGTATGGAGATGAAATAAATGGAGATATCTATTCGTTTGATCAATTGATGGCATTACTTGCGATGAAGCAATATGAAATTTATTTATTTGAACAATAAAAGCAATGGTTATCTGCCTAAAAGTGGATAGCCATTACTTTTTTTGAAGGGTGATGCTATAGCATGAAATCAGAAACGGCCCTTGTGATGACAAGGGCTTTTACAATTTGCACAATCGCGAATACATGTATGCCCCTCGTGTTTTTTCTTAGTGATTGTAAATAGAACAACAGAAAATGATACAGAGAATAAAAAAGATGTATCACCTGAGTGCAAAATCAGTTACAATATAGTGATAGATAGACAGGGGGATCGAGCAGATGAAAGAAGCTAAAGTGACAGTGAAGATAATGATAAAGGATGCATTACTTAAATTAATGACAGAGAAGCCATACGCAGAAATTTCAGTTACAGATATTATTAACAAAGCAGGTGTGGCAAGAGTTTCCTATTATAGAAATTACAAGAGTATTGATGAGATTTTAGATAGTATTGTAGACGATAAAGTAGAAAAGTTGAAGAGTGAAATTAAACCCATGATAGAATCAAGCAATAGTGAACAGCAATGGGTAGAAGTATTAAGTAAGGTATTTGAACACAAATATAAGATGTATGCGAATTTAACAATGGAGCGAGAAATGAATCGACCATATCTTGAATCGAAAATGGAAGCACGGATTCAGAATATAATGAGCCAAGAGCGTGGACAAACAATGGAAGAAAAATATTTGTTTCCAGCAAAATTTGGAATCATAAATGGAATATCTGAAGTATGGGTGAATACAGGAAGAACGGAGTCCGTCGAGCAAATGGCAAAAATGGTATATTTGCTGATGAAAAAATTACAATAAACGATGAGGTCGACGATAGGAGATATTTGAAATGGCATATATACAATTAATTGTAGCGATGTTAATATGGGGGAGTATCGGATTATTTGTTAAAGAAATTCCACTGTTAAGTACAGAAATAGTCATGGCACGTGTGATTTTTGGTGCGATTTTTCTTGGAACTGTATTGATATTTAAGAAAGAAAAATCTTCAAGAAAAGCATATCGAAAGAATTTATCGATATTAATTCTTTCGGGGATATCGATGGTATTAAACTGGATGTTTTTGTTTGAAGCATTCAAACATACAACGGTTAGTTCAGCAACGCTTGTGTATTACACAGCACCTATTATAGTGATTCTATTATCACAGATTTTATTTAAAGAGAGACTTACAATCGCTAAAGTTATTGGCGTTTGTTGTTCATTCATAGGGATGATACTTGTGAATTTTACAGGTGGATCAGAAGAGGTTACGCTAATTGGATTCGTCCTTGCATTTATGGCCGCTTTTTTCTACGCAGGAGTTATGATTCTTAATAAATATGTGAAAGGAATGTATGGAATAGAGATTACTTTGATGCAGTTAGTTGGCGCAGCAATTGTGATTATACCATTTGTGGTACTTACCCATGAGGGTGAGTGGGTGATGCCAAGTACAACTATCATTGTATTATTAATAGTTGTAGGTGTATTACATACAGGGGTGGCATGCTTTTTATATTTTTCATCTATTCAGAAACTACCAGCACAGAGTGTTGCATTATGTAGTTATATTGACCCTGTTTCAGCTATTTTGTTATCGGCAATTGTATTACAAGAACAGTTAGTAGGTCTACAGATAATCGGAGCAATTCTCATATTAGGTGGAGCAGCAATGGGAGAACTATGGAGAAAAAAGAGTCAGTAGTAATTATAAATATCAAGGAGGAAGATAAGATGATTATTGATTTTCACACACACACATTTCCAGATTTTTTAGCACCAAAAGTAATACCGAAATTAGAAAAATCAGCTTGTATCAAAGCATTTGTGGACGGAACAGTCGAGGGACTGAAAGCATCTATGCTAGAAGCAGGTATAGATATATCGGTAGTTTTACCAGCGGCAACATCCCCAGCGCAAGTAGAGACTTGCAATAATAGTGCACAGAAGATTAATGAAGAACAACCAAATAAGATTCATTCTTTTGGTGCAATGCACCCAGATTATGCAGACTATAAAATAGAATTAAAAAGAATAAAAGATATGGGGTTAAAAGGAATTAAACTACATCCAGATTATCAAAAGACTTTATTTGATGACATACGTTATAAACGGATATTGGAGTGTGCTACAGAGCTCGATTTAATTACTGTGGTTCATGCAGGACTAGATATAGGCTTGCCAGATCCCATTCATGCTACACCACAGAGAATCAAGAACTTAATTGATGATGTGCACCCAGAAAAACTAGTGTTAGCACATATGGGTGGCTTTCAATTATGGAATGAAGTACTAGAACTGCTAGGTGATAAAGACGTGTATTTAGATGCATCATTTTCCTTGGGGACAATCAATTATAGTATTGACGCAACCGATGAATTCAAAATGAAACACAAGATGATGGACGAGGCTTTATTTATGCGTATGCTGGAGGCGTTTGGAGAAGATAGGATATTATTTGGAACGGATAGTCCTTGGGGAGGACAAAAGGAAACACTAGAATGTTTCAAAGCATTACCATTAACAGAAGGGCAGAGTGAGAAAATATTAAGTTTAAATGCAAGTAAGTTATTACAAATTAGATAAAATGAAAGGCAGGAATTAGTTTGAACAAAAAAGCAGTAGTTTTCTTGATAGTGCTAATAATAATTGGAGGTTTATTTGGCTGGAGGGCGTATGAAAGTCAATTTGAAATAGAGATGAATAAAGGGATTAACATAGGAAATGCTTTAGACGCACCCAAAGATGTGGCATGGGATGTGGAGATGGATATCGAATACTTTGATGAGATCAAAGAGGCTGGATTTGATACAGTTCGTTTGCCAGTGAGATTTTCAGATTATGTAGATGAAGATTACGTGTTAGATGAAGATTTTATGCAAGAGGTAGATAGCTATATTAATTATGCATTAGAACTGGGGTTACTAATTGTATTAGATTTTCATCATTTTGAAGAAATAATGCAAGAACCATATGTTTATTTAGAAACGTATTGTCGGATATGGGAACAGTTATCTGAAAGATATGAAGACTATCCAAAGGAACTTGTATTTGAATTACTTAATGAACCGCATAGCAACATGGCAGCTGAGATATGGAATGATTTTCTAGAAAAGGGAATTGATATTATTAGAGAGAAGAATCCAACGCGTAAGATTATTGTTGGAACTTCATTTTATTATAATATTGAAACCATATATGAGTTAGAGTTACCAAAAGATAACCATCTTATAGTTTCGTTTCATTACTATGAGCCGAATGATTTTGCATTTCAAGGAAATATATATCACGCTGGGTACGAACATTTAAGTGGGATAACTTGGACAGGAACAACAGATGAGCTAGCGTATTTAGAAGCGCAATTTCAAATGGTTGCTGACTGGGCAAAGAACCAGAATGTAGATGTGTTTTTAGGAGAATTTGGAGTGACACAAGAGGCACCAGAAGAGTCTAGGATCAAATGGACAGAAGCAGTGGTAAAAGAGGCTGAAAAGCAAGGGTTCTCTTGGGCGTATTGGGAACTGGCATCCGGATTTGGAATATATGATGCGGAAACGAAAGTTTGGGATAGCGAAATGTTAGAGGTGTTAATTACACATTGAAATAGTATTTGTCAAAGAATGAAACCATAAAAAAGTGCCAACACTCTAGTCTTAGTGTTGGCACTTTTAAAATGTAATATTAAGCTTTTATAGAGTTATGTTTTTCAAAGAAAATCTTAGTTTCCTTCACAACAACACCGCTTAAGGCAAATAGGGCAATCATGTTCGGAAGAGCCATTAATCCATTAAAGATATCAGCGATTGTCCATACAGCACTTACAGTCATATATGGCCCAATGAATACACAGAAGATATATAAATATCTGAATTTCATAACAGTCTTCATATTACCACCTGTTAAATATTCAAGGCATCTCTCAGAATAGTAATCCCATCCTAAAATAGTTGTAAATGCAAAGAATACCAAACACAACATTAATAAGAAAGAAGAGATAGTAGAGGAAATTGGTAAGCCTTGGTTAAATGCGTATGTAGTAACAGCAACGCCTTCTAATCCTTCCACTTGCCAAGCACCTGTAATAACAATTGATAATCCAGTCATTGTACAGATAACGATTGTATCAATAAATGTACCAGTCATAGATACAAGACCTTGACGCACTGGCTCTTTTGTTTGAGCAGCAGCTGCTGCGATAGGAGCAGATCCAAGACCAGCTTCATTAGAGAAGATACCACGAGCAACACCTTTTTGCATAGATACGATCATTGTTCCAACAACACCACCTGTTACAGCTGATGGGTTAAATGCGCCTTCCACAACAAGTGCGATAGCAGCAGGAACTTGACCGATATTACATAGAATTAAAGTAAAGGCTAAAATAATATAGATAGCCGCCATAAATGGCACGATGATTTGGGCTACACTAACGATTCTCTTGATACCACCGATTAAAACACCAGCTACACAAGCTGTTAATACTAATGATGCAATGATTACAGTATAAGAATATGTTCCAATACCAGGGATTGTAGTAGTCCAAGTCATGTTAGGATCAAAGAATCCGTTGATTGCAGAAGCAATACCATTTACTTGAGAGAAAGTACCAATACCCATTAAACCAACACAAACACCAAAGAAGGCAAACATTTTAGCGAGCCATTTCCATTTGATACCCATACCTTTTTCGATATAGTAGAAAGGACCACCAAGAGAGTGATGATCTTTGTCTACTACTCTGTATTTAACAGCGAGTAAACCTTCGGCATATTTTGTTGCCATTCCAAAGAAAGCAGCAACTTCCATCCAGAATAAGGCACCAGGTCCACCGGCAGCAATCGCGGTAGCAACACCAACGATATTACCAGTACCAATAGTTGCAGAAAGTGCAGTACATAAAGCACCAAAACTTGTTACTTCACCTTCGCCACCTTCTTCGTTCTTAAACATGAATTTTAGGGCTAAAGGTAATTTACGAACCTGTAAAAGCCCTAGCCTAGAAGTAAGTAAGATACCACCAGCTAAGATAAGTACCATAGTTGGTACACCCCATACTAGATCATCGATAGTTACTAATAGGTCATTAATTGTTGTCCACATAATTTTCAATCTCCTTTTATAAGATAATAGTTTGAATTAATAAATCAGTTGAATGAAGTTCCTGATGAAATGAGTCACTTTTTGATTCCCAATAGAATTTTGGGTAAAACAAAAAGATTACATTCATAGGATGAGCAAATTAAATTTTTCATGCAAACATTAACAGTTTATTAAATTCTATCTAATATTCTAAAGAGAATATTAAGATATGTCAATAAATTAAGCAGTAGAACTTAGTGAGGGAATAGAGAAAGTTTGAGAGGATAATTGTGCATAATCACAGTACTCGGAACAAAGAAATATAAAATTTGCTTGTTTGTGTAAAATGATGATATAATTGTCTACATAATTTAAATTATGAGCGATTTGATTAGAGTATGCATGATTGCGGATATAATAATATAGAACATGATAATAGTAAGAGAATCGTCATAAAAGGAGAAATTATGAATCATAAAGTGGCAATTATTAAAGTGGGAAATTATGAAGTGAATGCGGTAGAGGATGCAATAGAGATTTTGTTTACACAGACTCCAGCAAGCCAAAGAATTACAGAAGATACAAAGATTTTATTGAAACCAAATTTATTAGCGAAACATTCACCAGAACATGCGGTGACTACGCATCCCGAAGTGCTTAGAGGTGTTATAAGAGCATGTGTAAGGAGAGGCGCACAGTTAGATCATATCATTGTTGCAGATTCAGCAGGCGGGTTATATAATCCTGCACAAATGAAGAGTCTATACCAAGGGTGTGGACTTACATCCGTATGTAAAGAAGAAGGGGTGTACTTATATACAGCGTGTCAATCATCTATTCATAGTGTGGAAAAGGGGAAAGTAGTTACTGAATTTGAGATATTAAAACCAGTACTGGAAGCAGATTTTATTATTAACTTACCAAAACTAAAATCACATGTTATGACAGGAATGACGGCGGCAGTTAAGAATATGTTTGGAATCATACCAGGTCTTAAGAAATCAGAGTGGCATATGAGATTTCCAGATAAAGAACGGTTTGGAGAGATGTTAATCGATCTACTAGAAACAATACCGCCAGATATGGCTATTCTCGACGGGATTTTGGCGATGGAAGGTGACGGACCAGCAGGTGGTACACCACGTCAGGTCGGCGTATTGATGGCAAGTGAAGATATGGTGAATCTTGATTTGGCGTTGGCGTATATGATAGGATTAGAGCCAATGCGAATTCCTTATTTGAAAGCCGCCTATGAGCGTAATATAGGAAGAAAAAGATTTGATAAGAAAGATTTGATAGGGGAAATCGATGCATTTGCTATGATTAAAGATTGGAAGTTACCAGCAAGCTATCAAGGAAATAGTGTAGGGGATACAGATTTTGCAGCATTTGTGCCTAAACCATTGCGTCCAATAGCCATGAAGTTAGAACGTGTGATTGCACCGCATCCAGTTGTCACCAAATCGTTATGTATAGGGTGTGGAAAATGTGCAGAAATTTGTTCCAAAGATACCATCGATTTAAAAAATAGAAAAGCGACTATAATTAAGAAGGATTGTATTCGTTGTTTTTGTTGCCACGAGGTCTGTCCAGTGAAGGCAATTGACGTAAAGCAATTCAAGATGTTCGGTTTATAGCAAGCTGTTTAAGGACAAGGAAAATAGTTGAGTTACAAAAGGAGAAGAAAAGATGATTATCATATTAAAAAGCGGAGTAGAAGAAAAGAAAGTAGATGGATTGAAAGAATGGCTAAAGGTTATGGGAGTAGATACTCATATTTCCGTAGGTGAAATTCATACCATCATAGGTCTAGTTGGAGATACAACGAAGATAGACATAGATTTAATTAAAGCACTTGATATAGTAGAGCGCGTGCAACGAATTCAAGAGCCATTTAAGAATGCAAATAAGAAATTTCATAGTGAACCATTAATTGTGGATATATGTGGCAAGAAAATAGGGGGTGGGAATTTCCAAATCATAGCAGGACCTTGTTCGGTAGAATCAGAAGAGCAAGTGTGCGAAATAGCCGCTAGTGTGAAAGCATCTGGCGCTGGATTGTTGCGTGGTGGTGCATTTAAGCCAAGAACATCTCCTTATGCATTTCAAGGGCTTAAAGGTGATGGAATTGAATTATTATTAGAAGCGAAAAAACAAACAGGCTTGCCGATTGTTTCAGAAATTATGAATAATGTACATTTGCCAATGTTTGATGAGGTGGATGTCATCCAAGTAGGTGCAAGAAATATGCAGAACTTTGAGCTGTTAAAAGAGCTAGGAACAACAGACAAGGTAATTCTTCTAAAGAGAGGATTAGCGAATACGGTAGATGAATTGTTAATGAGCGCAGAATATATCATGGCAGGTGGAAATCAAAATGTAATTCTTTGTGAAAGAGGGATTAGAAGTTTTGAAACTAGAACCAGAAATACATTAGATTTATCGATTATACCAGTGCTTAAGAACCTTACGCATTTACCGATAGTAGTAGATCCAAGTCATGCATGTGGTTATAACTATATGGTAAAACCTATGGCATTAGCAGCAGTGGCAGCAGGAGCAGATGGTTTAATGATTGAAGTTCATAATGATCCAGCAAAAGCGTTATGTGATGGACCGCAATCATTGACACCAGCAGAATTTGATGAAATAGCGAAATTAGTATTCCAAATGCAGCCATATGCTTGTAAATATTAGTAGCTAAATATTTGCAGGTGAAGAAAGCGGAAGCGGTTATGAATGACTAGGAAATTGGTGGTCAAATAGACAATAGAGAGTTGACGGAAAGAGGATGGCGTTATGACAGTAGGAGTTGTGGGATTAGGACTTATAGGTGGATCGCTAGCAAAGGCGATTAAGAAATATACAGAGCACACAGTAATGGGATGGGATGCCTCAGAAGTGACGAGAGCGAGTGCAAAATTATTAACAGCAGTGGACGGATTTATGGAAGATGGAAATCCAAAGGATTGCGATTTAGTAATAATTGCACTATATCCAAGTGCAACTATTATATATATAGAAGAAAATCAAGCGTTCTTTAAAAAAGATTCGATGGTTGTCGACTGTGCTGGAGTAAAACAAGAAATATGTAAGAAAATAGAACCGATTGCAAAAGAACAAGGATTTACCTTCTGTGGAGGACATCCGATGGCAGGGATTGAACGTAGCGGCTTTACATATTCTACACCTGATTTATTCCAAGGTGCTTCTATGATTTTAACACCATATGGAGATACGAGTATCGGAGCATTAAACGACCTTAGTGTCTTTCTCAAAAGTCTAGGGTTTGGCAGAATGCAGGTGTCGACACCAGCAGAGCATGATGAAATGATAGCGTATACATCGCAATTGGCACACGTAGTATCCAGTGCGTATGTCAGAAGTGAATTGTCTTCTAAATTCAAAGGGTTTTCAGCAGGAAGTTTCAAAGATATGACTCGCGTAGCGAAATTGAATGAGAATATGTGGACAGAGTTATTCTTAGATAATAGCGAGTATCTAGCGGATGAAATCGATGAGCTCGCAAAACGCTTATTGGAGTATAGCAGAGCAATTCGCGAGCACAACGATGATGAATTAAAAGAATTGTTGAAAGAAGGAAAAGAAATTAGATTAGCGATTGATGAGAGTAAGGAGTTTGAGTAGAGGTATTTCGAGATAGTCGCCACTCCCCAAATCTTCAGGCAACTCAAAATCACCAATTGCAGTTCGCTTCAAATAGATGATGGGACAACCTACTTCACGCAGCATTCGCTTCACTTGATGCTTCTTGCCTTCTGTAATTGTAATTTCACCGATAAAAGCAGCTTGATCTTCAGGCTGTTTTTTTATTTTCTTCATTTTATGACTTCCAATTTGTCTGGATAAATCGCGATACAGACCTTCTTGCAAGATGGATACGTTAGCAGGTTTCGTAAGTGTATTTGTGCCAATATCAATGCCAGATTCTAGCGTGTCAATATGTTCAGTGGTTAATTTGCCTAGAGCTAGGAATTGGTATGTTTTCTCTACATGATTATCTGGAGCCATTATATCGTTACTAAAAGTTCCATCATTCGTTATGATTAAGAGACCTTCGGTATCTTTGTCTAATCGACCCACGGCAAATAGACCCATCGTGTCGATGTCTTGGAAACAGTCAAAGACATTGGGACGATCGAGCTCTCTTGCGGTCACATGACCTTGTGGTTTGTTAAGAACATAGTAGACTGGCGTAATATCTACAATGGTATCGTTATAGCTAATCACGTCTTTATTCTCATCTATTATCTCGGCTGGAAGGGTGCACAGTGCATGATTTACTTTGACATTGCCAGCATAAATATATTCTCTTACTTTTTTTCTAGTGCCAACAGAGGCAAGGGATAAAAATTGGTCTAACCGCATATGAAAATCCTCCTTGCAATAATATAGCATTCATAGCTAGAAAAGTCGAATGATAGTTTACAATATAGGAGTAGCGATGTAAAATTAAATAGGGGCAGCAATCAAAATAGTAATAAATTAGTAAATAAAATAAAAATAGAAATTAAGACAAGGGGAGCGATTATGAAACAATTATTTGAGAAAACTAATCTTCTGGGATTTGAGGCAAAGAATCGATTTATTCGAAGTGCTACATGGGAGAATATGACAACTGAAGATGGACATATGACAGAGGCACTCTATGATATCTATGAAGAACTAGCGAAGAATGATGTTGGAACATTGATTACTGGCTATGCCAATATTGTTCCAGAGGAACAACCTAATGCAGGGATGATGGGAATTTACGATGATTCATTCATAGAAGAATATAAGAAATTAACAGACTTGGTTCATACATATGATTCACGTATTATTTTGCAAGTCGCTTATGGTGGAACTAAGACTACGTATCAAATAGGAGAACGCGTGATTTATGCACCAAGTGCAGTGGAAGAGCGAGGAACTAAGACACTTGGCAAAGAGATGACGAAAGAAGAGATTGAGTATATTGTGAAGGCGTTCGGTGCTTCTGCAAGACGCGCGAAGGAAAGTGGATTCGACGCAATTGAGATTCACGGTGCCCATACGTATTTGATTAATCAATTTCTAAGTCCGTATTATAATTTACGAACAGATGAATATGGTGGAAGTCTTGAGAATCGTATGCGTTTTTTGAAAGAAATCTATGCGCAGATGCGAGCAGAAGTAGGCGAAGATTATCCAATTATGGTGAAATTAACTGCTACAGAATTTTTTGAAGGCGGAATGACATTTGAAGAAACTAGAATAGTCTGCAAAGAACTGGAAAATATTGGGTTGCAAGCTATCGAATTATCAGGAAATGTTCATGGCAGTGCTACTAAGTTAGTGGGGGAAAAATTCGATGGATATGAAATCGAAGAGGAAGGATATTTCTATCGCTATGGAGAAGTGGTTAGTAGAGAGGTAAGCATACCAGTTATTACGGTGGGTGGTTTCTCTAATATAGAGAGTATTGAAAACGTAATACAAAAAACAAACATCGAATACGTTGCACTTTCAAGACCACTACTCGCAGAGCCAGATTTAATAAAGAGATGGCAAGGAGAAGATAAGTCAAAAGTGAAATGTATCCGATGTTCAAAATGTCGAACAGCAACAGGAAACTACTGTGTTGTGTTCAATAAATAATCAGTCAATTTATTCGTTACTTAGTGCCAAAGATACGGTCTCCAGCATCACCGAGACCTGGTACGATGTAACCGTTTTCATTTAGCTTTTCATCAAGAGTACCAATATAGATGTCTACATCTGGATGTGCCTCAGTGAGTCTTTTCACGCCTTCAGGAGCGGCAAGAATACACAAGAATTTGATGTGTTTACCACCACGAGCCTTGATTTGTTGAATAGCGTCACAAGCACTACCACCTGTAGCAAGCATTGGGTCAAGAACAAAAACATCTCTTTCTTCAATATCTTCTGGTAATTTACAATAGTATTCAACAGGTTCTAAAGTAGTCTCATCACGATACATACCGATATGTCCAACTTTAGCAGCAGGAACAAGTGTTAGCATCCCATCAACCATACCTAATCCAGCACGTAGAATAGGAACAAGTGCCAATTTACGCCCAGATACAACTTTTGTTTTAGCAACGCAAATAGGTGTTTCGATTTCTACTTCTTTAAGTGGAAGTTCTCTAGTTGCCTCGTAGCAAATAAGAGTTGCTAATTCGCTAACTAATTCTTTGAATTCTTTTGTTCCAGTATTTTTGTCTCTTAGCAAGCTGATTTTGTGCTGTGCAAGAGGGTGTGTCATAACCATAACCTTATCATTCATATTTTCTCTCCAATCTGTATAAATACTATGTGAAATGTATTAATTGCTTCAAATATTATAACAAATTTACACTATTTATACAATAAACGAATAACAATTATTCATCTAACGTTTCTAGTACTTGACAAAATCCAAATTTATTAGTAAAGTTTATCAGAAGCAAAAAATTTAATAAGTGCTAGGGGTGCAATTGCTGAGATCGAATCGAAAGATTCTAACCCTCAATACCTGACCTGGATAATACCAGCGTAGGAAAGCTATATTTAATGACTAAGGTACGTGTCTGATTAAGAAGACAGCGACATGGTTATTATTTCAATCGCCCCTCCTACAGCATACGAAGGAGGATTTTTTTATGTCAACAAACACAAGCAGTAAAACAAAGAAACTCGTATTTTCCGCTATGGCAATCGCTTTAGCAACAGCAACATCTTATTTGAAGATTATGGAAATGCCTATGGGCGGTTCAGTAACTTTATTTAGCATGATGTTCATCGTCCTTATTGGATACTGGTTCGGTCCTAAATATGGGATTATAACAGGTGTAGCATATGGATTGTTACAATTTGTTATTGATCCATATATACTATCGATACCACAAGTATTGATTGATTATCCATTAGCATTTGGTGCATTAGGGCTATCAGGATTTTTCCATAACAAGAAATTTGGTCTATACATAGGATATGTTGTTAGTGTATTAGGACGTTATTTCTTTGCATTTCTATCAGGATATATTTTCTTTGGAATGTACGCTCCAGAAGGCTGGAACCCAGTGATGTACTCGTTAGCATATAATGGAGGATACTTAGGTGCAGAAGCAGTTATTACATTATGTATTCTAGCAATTCCACCGGTTGTAAAAGCTTTGGATAGAGTAAAAGCAATGGCTGCAAACTAAGATAAAGGCAGCATGAAGCTACATAGCATAAATTGAAATGGAATAAAATTGCATTCTCTTGTATGATTCGTATCTACGAGAGGGTGCAAATTTTTTGTTGTAGATAAAAAATAGAACTTAAAAACATAAAAAATGGCTGGAAATACATATTGACATATAGATGTAAAAGCGTAGAATAAAACTAGAGGTTAAAGATAGAAAATTATAAAATTACTATAGGTAAGGGGATTATTATGAGTGAAAAATGTGATCAAAATTGTGGAAGTTGTTCTCAAGACTGTGCAGAACGTAAGACGGATTTCAGTGAGAAATTACATGAGAAGAGCAGTGTGAAGAAAGTAATAGGAATTGTTAGTGGTAAGGGTGGAGTAGGAAAATCTATGGTGACTTCTCTTATGGCTGTAGCGATGAATAAAGCAGGATATCATACAGCAATTCTAGATGCAGATATTACAGGACCATCGATTCCAAAAGCATTTGGGGTAAGAGAAAAGGCAATTGGGGATGAGAATGGAATTTTACCACAGAAGACATTGACTAATATAGATATTATGTCTATCAACTTGTTATTACAAGATGATACAGATCCAGTTGTATGGAGAGGACCTGTGATTGCATCCACAGTGAAACAATTCTGGAGCGATGTTATTTGGGAAGATGTAGATTATATGTTTGTAGATATGCCACCAGGAACAGGGGATGTACCACTTACAGTATTCCAATCGTTACCAGTAGATGGAATTGTAATTGTAACATCACCACAAGAATTGGTATCTATGATAGTTACAAAAGCTGTGAAAATGGCGGAGATGATGAATGTACCAATTATTGGCTTAATAGAAAACATGTCGTATTTCCACTGCCCAGATAATGGGAAAGATTATCAGATTTTCGGCGAAAGCCATGTAGATGAAATCGCAGTGGAACGTGGACTTGAAGTACTAGCAAAACTTCCGATTGATCCTTCTTTAGCAGCAGCTTGTGATCACGGAATGATTGAAATGTGCGGAGAGAATCCACTACAGTCTGTGGTGAAAGTGTTAGAAAAGTTATAAATATAGATTGTAAACAGACATCTTGGGAATGTAATCAATTTGATTGATTATAAATAAATGCGTGAGGTAATCTAATATGGAAAAAACATTTGTGCATCCTTATATGCCAAACAGTGTACCAGAAGTGAAGAAATCTATGTTGGATGCTCTTGGAGTAGCTAGTATTGAAGAATTATACTCAGCGAATATACCAGAAGAGCTAAGATATAGAGGGGAGATGAAACTTCCTAAGCCGATTATAGGCGAGTATGATTTACAGCAGTATATGAAAGATATTTTAGAACAAAATGTATCGTGTGATGAATACGCATCATTTTTAGGGGCAGGCTGCTATAAGCATTATGTTCCTGCAATTTGTGATGAAATCAATGGTAGAGCTGAATTCCTGACAGGATATTGTGGAGATACGTATTCGGATCATGGGAAAATGCAGGCGATATTTGAATATACGTCTATGCTAGGAGAGCTCTTAGATATGGATGTAGTAAGCTATACGCTCTACGATGGGGGCCAAGCAGTAAATTCAGCACTTCGAATGGCAATCCGCGTGCAAGCGGCAGCAGGATGTTCAGAACGTACTCGAATTTTGCTACCAAGCACAATGAATCCAGAAATTCTTTCTCAAATCAAAGATTACTGTAAGCATGTTGCTGACATTACAATTCTAAAACAAGATAAAGAGAATGGTCTTATCGATTTAGAGGATTTGGCGGTGCAATTGTCTGATGGTAAAGTTGCGGCAGTATTTTATGAAAATCCAGCATACCTAGGATTTTTAGAAACGAATGCACAGGAAATTGCAGATATGGCACATGAAAAAGGTGCATTAGTTGTGGTACAGCCAGATGTGGCATCCCTAGGAGTAATTGAGCCACCTGTACATTATGGAGCGGATATTGTTTGTGGGGAAATCCAGCCGCTTGGAATGCATATGCATTTTGGTGGAGGATGTGCAGGATTTATCGCTAGTGCGCAAGAAGAGCGAATTATTCAACAATTCCCTACTTATATGTACGGTATTTGTCGTACACAGAATGAAGAAGAGTATGGGTGGGGACGTGCGTTGAATTATCGTTGTAGTCATGGAGCACGTGAAAACGCAAATGAATATTTTGGTACAGAAACTGGTTTGTGGAGCATTACAGCAGCAGTTTATCTTGCATTGATGGGACCACAGGGAATGCGTGAACTAGGTGAGAGTATTGTTCAGAAATTACATTATTTAGAAGAAGAACTATCAAAAATTAAAGGTGTGAAAGTGAATCCATTTGGAGGGAATAACTTCCAAGAGGTAATTGTAGATTTCTCGGAAACTGAAAAAACAGTAGAAGAAATCAACAAAAGCTTACTGGCAGAGAAGATATTTGGCGGACTTAACTTAAAAGCGCAGTTCCCAATGTTAGGCGAAAGCGCATTATTTGCTGTGACAGAGACAACGACAAAAAGACAAATAGATAAGCTCGTTAAAGTGCTTTCTACTGTGATAGGAGGTTAGAGCGTTATGGGAAAAATTAATACAACTCGAAATTTCCAACAGGCTCGTTGGGATGAACCATTCATCATGGAGATGGGAAATCATGGGGAACGTGGAATTGTAATAGGAGAAGTAGAAGAAGAGATAAAGTGCGATGTATCGACTCTAATACCAGAAGCGTTTAGGCGCAAAGAAGCACCCAAACTTCCAGAAATAAGTCAAATGCAAGTGTTACGCCATTATTTACGATTGTCTCAAGAGACAATTGGTACAGATATCAATATTGATATTGGACTTGGAACTTGTACGATGAAATATAGTCCAAAGATTCATGAGCAGATTATTAGAAGTCCTAAAGTGACAGAATTACATCCTTATCAGGATGAAAGTACATTGCAAGGAATATTGAAAATCATATATGAAACACAAGAGTATTTAAAAGAAATCTCAGGGTTAGATGCGTTTAGTTTACAACCGTCAGGTGGAACACAAGCGATTTATTCCAATGTTTCCGTTATTCGAGCGTACCATGAAGAGCGGGGAGAAGGAGAGCAGAGAGATGAAATTATCACTACGATGCTCAGTCACCCAGGAAATCCTGGTGTTGCGTCTACTCGCGGATATAAAGTAATTACGCTTATGCCAGATGAGACAGGGTATCCAAGTCTAGATGCGCTTAAGGCAGCAGTTTCACCGCGAACAGCAGCATTGTTAATTACTAATCCAGAGGATACAGGACTTTACAATCCGAATATTAAAGAGTATGTAAATGCTGTTCATGAAGTAGGTGGATTGTGTTGCTATGATCAAGCGAATCTCAATGGTCTCTTTTGCCTAACGAGAGCAAAAGAAGCAGGGTTTGATTTATGTCATTATAATTTACACAAATCATTTTCGTCTCCTCATGGTTGTCAAGGACCGGGAGCAGGTGCACAAGGAGTAAGAAAAGAACTAGAGAAATATCTACCGGTGCCACGTGTTGTGTTTGATGGAGAGGTATATAGTTTAGATTATAATGAGGTGAAAAGCATTGGTAAATTACGTAAATACTGCGGTGTTGCACCTGTGATTACACGTGCCTATGCGTATATTACAAGCTTGGGTCAAGAAGGGTTGCGTCAAGTCGCAGAATTATCGATTCTGAATAATAACTATATGATAAAAGGTCTTTTGGAAATTGAAGGACTTAACATGCCTTATGCAGAAGGGGTAAGACGACTAGAACAAGCAAGGTTAAGCTGGGAAGAACTTACAGAGAAGACAGGGGTTACAACGGATGATATTTGTCGTAGAATTGTAGATTATGGATTCCAAGATTACTTTGCGAGCCATCATCCTCGAATTATACCAGAGCCGTTTACACCAGAGCCTGTAGAGACATATTCTAAAGATGATATCGACGAATTTGTGGCAGCATTTAAATCTATTGCACAAGAAGCATATGAAACACCAGAATTAGTGAAATCAGCACCACATAAAGCAGCGTTAGCTACGCAGATAGTGGAAGGTGATTTATCAGATATTAATCGTTTTGCAACAACATTACGTGCATATAAGAAATTTGTGGAAAACAAATAAAACCTCAATACCGAGTAGTTTTTGCTACTCGGTATTTGTTCAATTTACGCGACATAGCAGCGTTTTGACAAGTGCTAGATAAGAGAGGTGGAAGGAGTGAGTTTACTTGAAGAAACTAGGCGTAATCATAAATCCTATTGCAGGATTAGGTGGCAGTGTGGGATTAAAAGGTACGGATAATATGATAGAAGAAGCTTTGTTAAGAGGTGCAATGCCACATGCGGAGGAGCGAATGAAACAAGCACTTCTAGAGCTACAATCATTGAAGCAAGAAATGATTGTATATACGGGAGCGGGTTCGTTAGGCGCTAATATTAGTCAAGAGTTAGGGTATACCTGCGTACTAGAAGGAACCATTGATTCTCAATATCTTACGGCAGATAATAGTAAAAAGTTATGTGCGTGGCTACAAAAAAAAGAGGTAGACGTTATTTTATTTGCTGGAGGAGACGGGACGGCTCGAGACCTATATGAGGTGGCAAATGAGAAGACCGTTTTTCTAGGTGTACCAGCAGGTGTGAAAATACATTCACCGGTATATGCACGAAGTGCAATATCAGCAGGGAGGGTGACAGCTAAATATCTATCACAAAAAAATGGGAAAACTTGTGAGGCAGAAGTATTAGATATTGATGAAGTTTTGTACCGAAAGGAGATTATTAATACAAAGCTTTATGGGTACTTAAGAATTCCGAACGATGAAAAAAACATGCAAAGCAGAAAAAGCCCGACACCACTGAGTGAAGAAGCAGTTATTGAAAGTATAGCGGCTAGAATGATTGACAATATGGAAAATGACACCACATATATCATAGGAGCAGGCACTACTACGCGTGCGATTATGAAGCGTTTAGAATTGACGAATACTTTGATAGGTGTGGATATTATACGTAATAAAAGGTTGGTGAAAAATGATGTATACAATACACAGATACTAGATTGTATAGGTGAAACAAATGCAAAATTGATTATCACAGTCACAGGTGGACAAGGATTCTTATTAGGAAGAGGAAATCAACAAATTACCCCATCAGTTATTCGTAAAATAGGAAAAGATAATATTATCATTATTGCAACGAAGGAGAAATTATTGCAATTAAAGGGGCGTTCGCTGTATGTAGATACAGGAGATTTGGAATTAGACAAAAGTCTGTGTGGATATTACAAGGTGATAACTTCTAATTATGAAGAGGTGGTATATCAAGTTAGTTGTTGATGTGTATTGTTAATATGCTCTATAGACTAATGTACAGATATAGGGAAAATTGACAAAAATTATAGCCATAATAATAAAATTAGCTGAGGTAGGTTGTTTTTCGTTAGGCAAAGAGTATAATTAGTTTTATTACTAAATAAATCATACAACAGGAGGAGACAGGAATGGAAACATTAATCAGTGCAGACAATACTTGGGTATTGTGGGGAATTTTAGTAGGGGTAGCAGCAGGTGCAATTTGGCTAGAAGAAAAATATGCATGGGCATCAAAATTGACTGGATGTGTATTGGCATTACTAGGAATGATGATTTTAGCTAATTTAAAAATTGTTCCAACAGAATCAGCAGTATATGACAGCGTATGGAGCTGTGTAGTACCATTAGCGATTCCATTATTATTATTTCAATGTAACATTAAGAAAATAGGGAAAGAAAGTGGAAGGCTTCTTATACTTTTTGTACTAAGCTCAATTGGTACTATTGTAGGAACTGTAGGGGGATATGCATTATTACATAATCTAATTCCAGATTTAGAAAAAGTTGCAGCAATGTTCTCGGGAACTTATGTTGGAGGATCCGTTAACTTTGCATCTATGGCAGATTCTTTTGGTGCATCAGCAGAATTAACATCAACTGCAGTAGTGGCAGATAATTTATTAATGGCAGTGTACTTCTTTGTGTTAATAGCAATGCCAACTATGGCATTCTTCCGTAAACATTTTAGCCATCCAATTATTGATCAACTTGAAGCAAATGGTACTGCTGGTGAGAAAACTAATTATTGGGAAGCAAAACCAATTGCATTAAAAAATATTGCATTTGCATTTGCAGCAGCAACAATTATTGTAGCAGTATCGACGATGATAGCAAACTTATTCGCATCTATATTCACAGGTGGTGGAATATTCTTTATACTGAATCAAACATTAGGAAATAAATATTTGATTATGACAACACTTACTATGGTTTGCGCAACTGCATTTCCACAAGTATTTGGAGAGGCACCAGGAGCAAATGAAATAGGAACATTTTTGATTTATATTTTCTTTGCGGTAATTGGAGCACCAGCTTCTATCGTTAAGATTATTACAGAGTCACCATTATTGTTAGTATATGCGTTGATAGTTGTTGGCTGTAATATGATTGTTACAATTATATTTGGTAAGTTATTTAAATTTAATCTAGAAGAAGTAATTATGGCATCTAATGCTAATATTGGTGGACCAACTACGGCAGCAGCTATGGCAATTTCTAAAGGCTGGACTGCATTAGTAGGACCAGTTATGTTAGTAGGAACATTAGGATATGTATTAGGTAACTATTATGGAATTATTATTGGTAACTTTTTGATCCCATAAAAAACTTCTTGACAAACGAACTTTAATACAGTAAAGTTGTCAATATAAATTAAACCGTTGAGAAAGACGAGTAAATTATGTTGTAACATCACAGAGAGTGGCAGATGGTGGGAATGTCATATGGAGCATGTAGTTGAATGGACTTTTGAGGGCGACCTGAAATCAGTAGAGAGTATGGTTAGTCGGGAACCGAACCCGTTATCAATTAGGAGTGTATGTTAGTACATGAGAAAGTGGACATTTTGTCAATTTGAGTGGTACCGCGATAATAATACGATTTTATTACCGCCTCAAACCTTTGGTTTGGGGCGGTTTTTTGTATGATGTTTTATCCAATAACCTCAATCTTTCTTTCTAACAAGTAGCAGCAAGTGATTTGGCATATAATCACTAGGGAAAACTTTATTAAGACTTATTTAGAAAAAGGAGAAGAATTATGAAAAGAAAAATGATGGCAGTTTTAACAATGGTAGCAATTACAGGGACTTTATTCGTAGGATGTGGAAGTAGTGAAACGTCAAGTAGTGAAGAGACAGTGAGTACAGAAGAGACAGTTGCTACAGAAGAAGTTTCAGAAGCGAGTTATACAATTGGGATTTCACAGTTTGCAGAACATAGTTCACTAGATAACTGTAGAGAAGGATTTCTAGCAGGGTTAGCAGCAGCGGGAATTGTAGAAGGGGAGAACCTAACAGTTGAATATAGCAATGCAGCAACAGATTCAGGGACTGCAGGTCTTATCGCAGATTCATTTGTATCAGATAATGTAGATTTGATTTGTGGTATTGCAACATTAAGCGCACAAACAGCATATAATGCGGCAATGGATAAAGAAATCCCAGTTATCTTTACGGCAGTAACAGACCCAATCGCAGCAGAACTTGCAAATGAAGATGGAACTCCAGTTGGAGAAATAACTGGTGTGAGCGATGAGTTAGCAGTAGAAAAACAATTACAAATGATTCGTGAAATGTTGCCAGAAGCAAAGACTCTAGGAATTATGTATACAACAAGTGAAGTAAACTCCGTATCAGCAATAGCAGAATATGAAGCTTTGGTTGCAGACTATGGATTTGAATTAGTAACAGTTGGAATTACATCTACCGCAGATGTATCATTAGCTACAGAAGAATTGATTAGTAAAGTGGATTGTATTACGAACCTAACAGATAATACGGTTGTAAATTCATTGGCAACAATACTTGATAAAACAAATGAAAAAAATATTCCAGTATTTGGTAGTGAAATTGAACAAGTTAAAATTGGTTGTCTTGCAGCTCAAGGAATTGACTATGTGAAATTAGGAGAGCAAGCAGGAAGCATGGCAGCACAAGTATTACTAGGAGAAGCTTTAGCATCAGAAATTAATTTTGAAATAGTTACAGAAGTTGAATTATACTATAATAGTGCAGTTGCAGAGCAATTAGGAATTACGATTGATGAAGAAATTATCGCAGATGCAGCACAAGTATTTGATACAATCGTAGTTGAATAGTAAAGAAAATAGAAAGAGGCAAATAACATGGATATGTTCATCAGTGTATTAGAACAAGGGCTGGTATATGGAATACTTGGTTTAGGAGTATATATCACATACAAAATATTAGATTTCCCGGATTTGACAGTGGATGGTAGTTTTCCGCTAGGAGCAGCTGTGACAGCCGCACTTATCACAAGAGGAGTGAACCCATATCTAACATTAATAATAGCATTTGCAGTAGGGGTGCTTGCAGGTGTATGCACTGGGCTTATCCATGTGAAGTGCCAAGTGAGAGATTTACTTTCTGGAATTATTATGATGACAGCATTATGGTCAATTAATCTATACATTGCAGGAACTTCGAATGTGGCATTGTTTTCTCAAGAAACCATCTTTAAAAATGATACAGTAGAATCCGTATTTAATGGGAATAGTTATTCAACACTGATTATCATAGTAGTCATTACCGTAATATGTAAATTGTTGCTTGATGGATATTTAAAGACAAAATCTGGATTTTTACTTCGAGCAGTAGGAGATAACGATGTATTAGTAACGTCTCTTGCAAAAGATCAAGGGAATGTTAAAATTGTTGGTCTTGCTATTTCCAATGGGCTAGTAAGTTTGGCAGGATGTATTTTTGCACAAGAACAGAGAGTGTTTGAAATATCAATGGGAACCGGTGCGATTGTTATAGGTCTAGCAAGTGTAATTATTGGAACGAGTATATTTAAGAATTTAACAATTATGAAAGCGACGACGGCGGTAATCTTAGGGTCTATTATATACAAAGGTTGCGTGGCGATTGCAATTAAACAATTCGATGCACAGAGTTTAAAGTTAATAACGGCTGTGTTGTTCTTGGTTATTTTGATTGTGAGTATGGATAGAAAGAAAAAGGTGAAGAAAAATGCTTGAATTAAAGGGAATAGATAAATATTATAATCCGGGAACAGTAAATGAAATGTGCCTATTCAACAACTTTAATCTATCCGTAGAACAGGGTGAATTTGTATCGGTTGTAGGAAGTAATGGTTCGGGAAAGACTTCCATGTTAAATATTATTTGTGGAAGTATTCCAATAGAATCAGGACAGATATTGGTGAACAATCATGATATAACCAAAGAAAAAGAATATATGCGTAATCGTAAAATCGGTCGTGTCTATCAAAATCCAGCAGTTGGAACGTGTCCGAGTATGACTATTCTAGAGAATATGTCGATTGCAGACAATAAAGGGAAGATATATGGGTTGTCTCTTGGAATTAATAAAGCTAGAAAAGAATTTTATAGAGAGAGTTTGAGCCAGTTGAATCTGGGACTTGAAGATAAAATGGATGTGAAAGTAGGAGCGTTATCAGGTGGACAACGTCAAGCGATGGCACTATTAATGTCTACCTTGACACCAATCGAATTTCTGATATTGGATGAGCATACGGCAGCACTAGATCCGAAAACAGCCGAAATCATCATGGAATTAACAGGGAAAATCGTGAAAGAAAAGAATCTTACCACCATTATGGTAACACATAATCTCCGGTATGCTGTAGAATATGGGAATCGTTTACTGATGATGCATCAAGGAGAATGCATTGTAGACAAAGCTGGGGAAGAGAAAGAAGCTGTGAAAATAGAAGATATATTACAGCATTTTAATGAGATAAGTATAGAGTGTGGAAATTAAAATAATAAAAAATCGCGAGTCTGACTCGCGATTTTTTTGTCTGAATTTATGAGTGTTACAAACGAAATGAAAGTTAGTGGAAAATAACTATCTGAGGTATAAGAGATAGTGGAATTACGTTCGCAATTTTTTTTTGTGCAAAAGTAACAAGAAATGAAAAAAAGTGGAATAAAAAGATTGGATATTTAGTGCAAATGAAATAAAATGAAAATAAATGAAAAAAACTGCTTGATTTGTGAAAAATCAAGTGATAAAATATGAAATATCTTAAAAGAAAGTGAAAATAAATGAAAAGTATTGGAACTGCCCAAAGAGAAAATTAGAGAACTATATGAAAGAAAAGAGGGTGATAAATTGAAAGATTTCAAATTTGCAGGAAGGTTTAATTCTTTTATTTTTAAAGGAAATGATGTGTATGGTGCGATTGAATCCTATAAGAAAATGAAAGGAATGACACACTTAGAATTTAACTACCCAGAGCATGTTGAAGGATATGATATTGAGAAGATCAAAGAATCAATGGGAGATTTGAAAGTAAATGGATTAGCGGTAAGATGGAGAAAAGATTTTATCCATGGAGATTTTACTAATCCTAATAATGATTTGAGAAATAGAGTGATACAACTTGCAAAAGATGGTTGTGATGTTTGCAGACAACTAGGAGGAACGGTAGTTACATTGTGGCTTGAAAATGATGGATTTGATTATGCATTTCAGATCGATTATGAAAAGTGCTGGAATATGTTGGTGGCAGGAATACAGGAAGTTGCAGATTATGCACCAGATATCAAAATAAGCATTGAATATAAGCCATACGAAGAACGCAATTTTGCAATGGTAGACAGTACCGGAATGACACTATTCTTGATCGATGAAATCAACCGAGAAAATGTAGGATGTACATTGGACTTTTGTCATATGTTAATGAAACACGATAGTCCAGCTTTTGGATTAGCATTAGCTGCAAAGAAAGGAAAGTTATTTGGTTTACATATGAATGATGGATATGGAGTACAAGATAGTGGTATGATTTTTGGAAGTATCAATCACGCATTGACAGCAGAATTTGTATATTACTTAGAAAAATACAAATATGACGGAGTCGTGTTCTTTGATACATTTCCAATTAGAGAAGATGCAGCGGAAGAAACGCAAGCTAATATAGATGCATTTATTAAATATTCAAAAATTATTGACAGCATAGGTGTGGACGAAATTGACAAAGTAGTATTAAAGCAAAACGGTATCGATGCCCAAAAATTAGTACTAAGTATGCTGAAATAAATATTAATTTAATTACGAAAGGAAGAAAGAAAATGAAAATGAGAAAGTTATTAACAGTACTATTAACAGTAGCAATGGTTGCGGCAATGGTAGGATGTTCATCTACTAGCACAACAGAAACAACATCGGAAGCAACAACAGAAGCGACAACAGATGGGGATGACACAGAAGTAGCAGACGCAACGGAAGCAACAGAAGAGGAAGTAGAAGAAGATACATCATTCAACCCAGATAACGAAGATGGAGTTTCTATTGAAGAAATTCGTGCAGAGTATGGTGCAGTACCAGTTACAGATGATCTAGACATCGGTGTTGTTGCAAAATCATTTGACAATGAATACTGGCGTACATTAAAAGAAGGATATGAAGCAGGTGCTGAATATCTTGCTGATTTAGGATTTACAATGAACGTTGAAATACAAGCAGCACAAGGGGAAGATGATGAAACAGGACAGCTAGCAATTGTAAATAATATGATTAACCAAGCATACGATTTATTATTCCTTTCACCTATTTCAGATGCGAACCTTACTCCAGCAGTAGAAATTGCAAATGAAGATGGAATTCCAGTAGTAAACGTAAATGATGGTTTGATTGCAGAAGCTCCATATTTTGTAGGACCTCAAGCTTACCAAAATGGTGAATTGGCAGCAGAATGGATTTCAGAGCAATTAGGCGGCGAAGGTGAAGTAGCAATCGTAGTTGGTATGGCTAAAGCTTTTGCAGCTGGACAAAGAACAGCTGGATTTGAAGACTGGATGGCAGAAAATGCAACAGGTATTGATATTGTAGCAACACAAAATGCTGATTGGGATAGACAACAAGCGAAAGAATTAGCAGAAACATGGATTCAACAATATCCAGACTTAAAAGCTATTTTCTGTAACAATGATACAATGGCATTAGGTGTAGTAGAAGCAGTAGAAGAACAAGGCGTAGATATTCTAGTAGTTGGTGTTGATGGTATAGGTGAAGCTTATGACTCTATTAGAGAAGGCGGACTAGATGCAACAATAGACTCATTCCCATATTATAAAGCGCAAATCGCATTAGAGTGTGGATTACGTGCATTAGCAGGACAAGAAGTACCACGTGTAGTATGGACTCCTCAAGCGCTAATCGACTCAACAAATGTTGATGAAGATGCAGCAGAAATTATTGGCTGGGAATACGCAGAATATGAATTATATGTAGCAGAGTAAGATGTTGGGCATCGAGTTTCAAAGACGTACAGGGGTTTATAGTTTTACAACTAGCCCCTGTACAAACTTTATATAAGAAAGGAATAAAAATGGGTAATGCAGTTGAATTTAAAAAAATAAATAAACGATTTCCAGGTGCGCATGTATTAAAAGATGTTTCTTTCACAGTTAAAGAGGGAGAAGTACACGCACTTCTTGGTGAAAATGGAGCAGGGAAATCTACATTGTTGAATATTTTGCATGGAGTATATTCGGAGTATGAAGGAGATGTATTACTACATGATCAAAAAGTCACATTTAAGAATCCGAACGAAGCGATAGAAAAAGGTCAAATAGCAAAAGTACATCAAGAGACAGTTGTAGTAAGAGACTTAACAGTTGGTCAAAATATTACACTTGGATATGAACCTAAAAAAGGCTTGTTCGTTGATTACAAAACATTAAATGAAAAAGTGGATGATATCTTAAATAAGTTAAAATGTAAATTTAAGTCTTCGGACATAGCAGATGAACTTACAGCAGGTGAAATGCAAATGATGGCGATTGCAAAAGCATTGTTTCATAATTCAAAGATTATTTCTTTGGACGAACCTACCACATCTTTAACATTAAAAGAAACAGATGCCTTATTTGAAGTTATAAAACAATTAAAGGCAGAAGGAATTACAATTTTATATGTTAGTCATCGATTGGAAGAAATCTTCCAGATATGTGATAGAGCTTCTATATTACGAGATGGTGCATTTATAACATCATTAAATATAGAAGAAACAGATAGAGCTGAATTAATTAGAAATATGGTCGGTAGAGATGTAGCAGCCGTAGCAAGCAGATTAAAAACGAATATTATACAAGAAGAAGTATTATTGAAGGTGGATAACTTTACTTCAGGTAAAAAGTTTCAAGATATTTCATTTGAATTACATAGAGGGGAAATTTTAGGGTTCTTTGGCTTAGTAGGAGCTGGTCGTACAGAAGTAATGAGAGCTATTTATGGGGCAGACATTAAATCATCAGGAACAGTAACACTACGAGGAAAAGAAATCAAAATAAAAAATACGCACCAAGGATTACAAGCAGGATTTGGATTAATACCAGAAGAGCGTAAGACACAAGGATTTATTAATTTACAGTCTAATATATCAAATATGGCGTTAGCTTCTTTAGAAAAATATATGAAGGGTATATTTGTGGATCCAAAGAAACAGCAAGAAAATTGTGAAAAATATATTCAAGAATTAGATATACATCCTGCGAAATCAGATTATCTTACAAGTAATATGTCAGGAGGTAATCAACAGAAAGTTATATTGGCTAAATGGATGTCAACAGATGCAGAAGTACTGATATTTGATGAGCCAACAAAAGGAGTTGACGTAGCTGCGAAAGTAGAAATTTATCGTATTATGGAAGAAATCGTAGCAGCAGGTAAAGCAATTATCTTAATTTCATCCGAATTACCAGAAGTAATGGGTATGAGTGATCGAATTATAATTATGAGTGAAGGAAAGATTACAGGTCAGCTAGAGAGGGCTGAATACGGTGATGAAGAATTATTGAATTTAGCAATTGGAGGAAATGATAATGAATAATTTTGTGAAAAGTAAAAAACGTGAATTAGTAGTGGTTGTAGCAATTGTAGTCATGACTCT
>JAWXVA010000095.1:0-9254 GCA_044425815.1 Eubacteriales bacterium | reverse complement strand
CTTCTTTTTTCATGGCTTTAACAGCCGCTTCAATCACCGGCTTGTCTTCTTTATATGTCACACCATACCATTTATCTTTCGATGTTAACATCTCAACTGTCGCTTTCTCTTCTTCCAATAAATCGCTTACAACAGAAGGCAAAAAATACTCACACTTCATTGGATTTTCCTGAATATTCTTTCCTAAAAAGTCTGCAAATCTATTTTTCAATTCCACTAACATACTTTGTGAAAATCCCCACATATTCATAGACACAATGGCAGTCGGTAATAATGTATGCCAAGTATCTCCATCTTCTGTATATGCTATCTCTTCTTTTCGCTTTTCGATACGTGTTCGTTCTACTATCGAGATGAGCTGCCCCTTATCATTCGTCTCGCACACACCTCTAGAAACTTGTCCATTCTCAGTCACAGTATTTTCTAATTCATATCCCACCATAGTATAACGATATTTATCATCATCTTCATGTGTAGCCAAGAAATCATAAATCACTTTGAATGCATCTCTGCCATAATAGTCATCTGCATTAATCACTGCAAATGGGCCGTCTACCTTCTCGATACAGCTCAAAATAGCATGACCTGTTCCCCAAGGTTTCTTACGTTCTTCTGGTACTGTAAACCCATCTGGGATATTCTGTATATCTTGATGCACATAAACTACTTCTATACTTTCACTCAATCGGTTCCCGATTGCCTCACGGAAATCTTGTTCATTTTCTTCTTTAATGATAAATACAACTTTCTCAAATCCCGCTAATTTCGCATCATAGATTGAGTAATCCATAATAATCTGTCCTTGTTCATCTATCGGATCAATCTGCTTTAATCCACCATAACGACTGCCCATACCTGCTGCCATTATTACTAATACTGGTTTTTTCATATCCATTACCTCCACTGAGATATATTATAATATATTTCTTTTAAAAAGTCATGGGAATCCATAGATTTTTCAAGTTTTAAACCAATAAATACTTCATATATAAAAAAGAGTAGAACTCTTTCGAATTCTACTCTCAATAATTAATCTTGTACGTATGGCATCAATGCAATGTGTCTTGCTCTTTTGATTGCTACAGTTAAAGCTCTTTGGTGTTTTGCACAGCTTCCTGTAATTCTTCTTGGAAGGATTTTTCCTCTTTCAGAAACGTATTTTTTTAATTTCGCTACATCTTTGTAGTCGATTTCGTTATTTTCTTTTGCACAGAATACGCATACTTTCTTGCGTCTTCTCATTCCGCCGCCATTTCTTCTTCTCATTGGAGAATCGCTTTTTGCTTTATCGTAAGACATAATTTTTTACCTCCATAATAATTTATTGTTTTATCTACATGATATCTTACCGTCTAAGATATCTTAACTGAATGGTAATTCCTCATCAATTCCATCTGGAATATTCATGAATCCATCTCCCACGCTACTGCTTGGTGCTGGACTAGGACTAGACTGATATCCGCCTGCGTTCGAATCGCTTGCGCCTTTGCTCTCTGCAAATTCTTGCTCTTCTACGACAACCTCTGTTGTATACACTTTCGCGCCGTCTTTGTTTGTATAACTTCCCGTTTGAATACGTCCACATACTGTTATACGAACTCCTTGACGTAAATACTTCTCAGTAAATTCTGCTGCTTTTCCAAATACTACACAGCTAATAAAATCGGCTGATGCTTCTCCATCTCTCTTGAATCTACGATCTACAGCAAGTGTATATCTTGCAATTGCAAGTGATGTAGCTCCAGCTGAATATCTAACTTCTGGATCTCTTGTCAAACGTCCCATCAAAATTACTTTATTCATATATTTTCCTCTTTTCTATATTACGCGTCTTGTCTAATGCATAAAAATCTAAGTACATTGTCCATAATGCGAATACGTTGTTCCACTTCTGCTGCTGTATCTGATCCAGCTTCAAAGTGAATAAAGAAATAATATCCTTCTTTCATTTTTTGAATTTCGTAAGCTAATCTTTTCTTACCCCACTCATCAACGTCTGTTACATTACCGCCGAAACGTGAAATTAATTCTTTCACCTTTTCTAACTCCGCTGTTCTTACATCATCTTCGATTTTTGCATTAAGAACAACACATAATTCATACTTGTTCATCTTGTTTACCTCCTTATGGCCTCAGGTCTCTACTCTTTGTTAGAGACAAGGAATATTAGTCTTGCTTGTATGCGATAGCAAGATATTCTGTTTCACAATAAAGTATATTATCACATCACACTCTATTTATCAAGCTTTTTCGTCAACTCTTTCGTATTTCTTTCTACAATTTTCCGCGCCACCATCACCTGATGACCGCAACCAAGACATTTTAATCGAAAATCCGCACCAACCCTTAAAATTTGCCACTCAAAACTTCCACAAGGATGCTTTTTTTTCAACTTGACTATATCACCTATTTCATACACTTGATTCGAATCCAATCTTCCTTCTCCTATCATTTCTCTTTACATTTCTTCTATAATTATATTCTCATCTTGCTCTTCACTAGTTTCTTCAACAGGGGCTATCATCTCTCGCTCTTCTATTTTAACCCCTTGCACTATATAACGAGTCTCATCATCGTTCGTGCAAGTAGATAACGTAAGTAATTTCGAACTAGTGCTTAGTTGTGCTCCTGTATCGTAATAAGAAGTCTGTAATATTGCATTAATATACGTCTGATAAGCTGTGCCACTTTCAAAATTGATACTATACCGATACATATCGGTTGCATCTATAACTTCTGTAGCCACCACTTGATACTTCGCCGCTTTCCCGTCAGGTGTGTAGAGATAAAAGTATGGGTACTCTTGATAAAATTCTTCCTCCACATATTGACTCAAATCTCCGAACATACTGTTATCTTTCATATTGTGTCCATAAATAATCGTATTCGTATCACCAAACACTCCATCGTTACTTGCATCCACAAATAACGTTCCTACCATATTGCTATCACCTTCAAAAGTTTTAGTTAAGTATTCTGTATTATCGCTAGATTGCACTATCGGGTAATTTATGACCTCTGGAGACTCAAACATAATCCATCCCACAGTATCTTCATTTATTTCTAATAATTGTTCAAAATCAACACAATACATGTCATACGTAATTTCTTGATTCGTCTCAACTTCTGGTGCTGTAAGTGCCAATTCTTTCACAGCAGTATACGAATCAGCTCCTTCTTTATATTCTGTAAAAATAGAAATAAGCTGTGATGCTGCAAAAAGAAAAACGAATAAACAGATAATCAAAATACCTAAATGCAAATAATTTTTCTTTCCATTCTTCGCTGCATTTTTTGTACGACGACGTTTTTCGAACTCTTTTGCTCCCTTTTCAATTACATCGTTGTACATTCTATATTCTTCTTTTTGCTTCTTCTCTTTTCCTTCTACTTCTCCATCATTTTTTTCATTTTTCTTTTTCATTTCCCTTATGTCCTTCCCGTTAGAACGTCTCCCGCTTGAACGCTTGCATCATGGTATAAGTTAAGCTCAGTTCATTCTCTGTATCATCTGGAACATCCTCTCGTTTTACCCACACTGCTTCTTTCAATTCATTTGTGTCCAATGTAATGGTTTTATCACCATCTATCTCTGCAAAAAATCCTAGTAACAGGCTTTCCGAGAACCCCCATGGTTGACTTCCGTAGTAACGGATATTTTTCACCTTTACCCCTACTTCTTCCAACACTTCTCTTCTAAGTGTCGCTTCTAAGGACTCTCCTATTTCACAAAATCCTGCAATTAATGCATATCTTGTAAATGCTCGATTTGCGTATTTTGTAAGAATAATTTCATCTCCATCCGTAATCGCTACTATAATCGCTGGACAGATTTTAGGATAGTCGGTAAATGCACATTCTGGACAGCGCATTGCTCTCTCATCTTTTTTATGCACCATCTTTGTTCCACAACAACCGCAGTATGTATTTCTTCTATACCACTTTTCCAAATGACTCGCCGTCACCCCTGCAAACCCAATCCATTTCGGTTCTAATGTTCGAAACACCCTCAAGGTATGGAATCCATATCCCGGCGTCTGCTCTACTACCGCTTGCACCTCGTCAGAATTAGGTAGCATAAAAATCCCTTCATCATCAACAGAAAATAAATATAACAATTCCTCTTCTTTCACGCCAAAGCTTTGCTTCATCATGTCTACCGTAGGAACTAGTAACATCTCTTCTATTCCAAACATCAGTACCTCTTCACGTCCAAAACAGAGTACTAAATCCGTATCAACCGCTTCTCTTGGCGTATATTCATTCTTATATATGCATGGTTGTATATCCTGTATCATTTCATTTCCCTCTTTTCATCGATATTATCTTCTAATAAAATCTGTATCTTATATTTTATCACGCTAACACCATAAAAAAAAGTATTAATTCCGCTACGGGTATATCTATTAACAAAATAATATACAGTACCAAAAAACAAGTGCAATCACTGCCCCAGTCCTCATTGCCGCAAAATCCGCCGTCTCTATAGCATTAGCTATTCTTCTCATCATAACCTTTCTCCTCCACTTTGAACATTCTATGAATATTTATTTCGTCATTTAAATATAATTCATACATTTATTTTTACTTACCATGTGGAGAGTTTATCAGATTCTATGTCCTATATATGGTACTTTGCATCATTGCCACTTGCTACTTGTTATCGCCACTTGTTTATTACCATTTGTCTTTCACGTTTCATTTTTGAACATAAAAGAGACTTCCTATAGATTTCATCTCTATAAAAAGTCCCTGTTATATTGCTTGTTTGAATTCTTTATTTGAAGTCTTTATTTAAAGTCTTTTTTTGCTCTTTCTAATGCAGATGCAATGACGGCATCCATATCATAATACTTGTACTCGCCAAGTCGTCCGCCGAAGATTACACGTTCTTCTTTCTCCGCCAACGCTTTGTATTCTTGATATAATCTCTCATTCTTACCATCATTTACTGGATAATATGGTTCATCACCCTTGCTCCATTCCGAGCTATATTCTCTACTGATTACAGTCTTTGGTTGGTTATTATTCTCAAACCATTTGTGTTCAATAATTCGTGTATATGGGGTTTCACTATCCGTATAGTTTACAGCTGCATTCCCTTGATAATTCGAAGTGTCAAGAAGTTCTGTTTCGAAACGCACCGAACGATATTCAAGTGTTCCATACTTATAATCATAATAGCTGTCAATAGAACCTGTGTATATCACTTGCTTTGCTAGACTGTCATAGTGTTCTTTTGTCGCCAAGTAGTCTTCGCCTAATCGCACTTCTATTCCTGTTAGCATATTATCCACCATCTTCGTATAACCACCAATAGGAATCCCTTGATATAACGCATTAAAATAATTGTTGTCAAATGTCAATCTTACTGGCAAACGCTTAATAATAAATGATGGTAATTCACTGCAAGGTCTTCCCCATTGTTTCTCTGTATATCCTTTGATCAGCTTTTCGTAAATATCTGTTCCAACCAAACTAATCGCCTGTTCTTCTAAGTTCTTCGGTTCCACAATGCCTGCTACCACTCTTTGTTCTTCTATTTTCGCACTTGCTTCTTCCGGAGTAATAACACCCCACATCTTATTGAATGTGTACATATTAAATGGCAAAGAATATAATTCCCCTTTGTAATTAGCCACTGGTGAATTCGTAAAACGGTTAAATACTGCATACTCATTCACATATTCCCACACTTCCTTATTATTTGTATGGAAAATATGGGCACCATATTGATGCACGTGAATCCCTTCCACTTCTTTCGAATAGACATTTCCCGCTATGTGATTTCTCTTATCTATCACAAGGCATGTTTTTCCTGCTTTTACAGCCTCTCTGGCAAACACTGCACCATACAGCCCTGCACCTACTATCAAATAATCGTACATATTGTCCCTCGTTTTGTAAGCAATTCACTTTAATTATTTGTTTCTATATTTTTTTCTATAATTATTTATTTCTATATTACCTATTTCGCTTCATAACCATTAGGATTTTGAGATTGCCATTTCCAGCTATCAGCACACATTGCATCAAGACCTTTTTTCGCTACCCATCCCAATTCTTTTTCCGCTTTCTCTGGCGAACAATAGCATTGTGCGATATCACCTGGTCTTCTTGGCATAATCTTATATGGAATCTCCTTGCCACATGCTTTACTAAATGCTTTCACCATATCTAATACAGAATATCCATTTCCAGTTCCTAGATTGTAAATAGATACGCCTTCGTTATCTTCTAACTTCTTAATTGCTTTCACATGGCCCTCTGCAAGATCCACTACGTGGATATAATCTCTAACCCCTGTACCATCTGGAGTATCATAATCATCACCAAATACGCCAAGTCTTTCTAGTTTACCTACTGCAACTTGTGTAATATATGGCATTAAATTGTTAGGGATTCCTTTAGGGTCTTCTCCAATTCGTCCACTCTTATGTGCTCCTACTGGATTGAAATAACGAAGTAATACTACATTCCACTCTGGGTCTGCAGTATGAATATCTGTAAGAATCTGCTCTAACATCCACTTAGACCATCCATAAGGATTTGTACAAACTCCTTTCGGACACTCTTCCGTAATCGGAATAAACGCTGGATCTCCATATACGGTAGCAGAAGAACTGAAGATAATATTTTTCACTCCAACTTCTTGCATCACTTCACAAAGTACACCTGTACCTGCCACATTATTATCATAATACATCGCTGGCTTTGCTACAGATTCACCAACTGATTTAAGTCCTGCAAAATGGATTACCGCTTGAGGTGCTTCTTTTTTGAATATATCTGTCAACGCTTCTTTGTCACGAATATCTGCCTCATAAAACGTCACACGCTTTCCCGACAACTCTTCTACGCGCTTCACAGCTTCTTTGCTCGAATTGTATAAATTGTCCACTATCACTACTTCATAACCTTCTGCCAATAATTCTATACATGTATGGCTTCCAATATACCCCGCTCCGCCTGTCACTAAAATCTTCATACTATTATCTCCTCTCAAACATTACATCAAGTATCGCGATAAATTTCTATTCGCTCTAATAATATTCTACTGCATCCAAAATCACTTGCCAATGTAATATTGTTCCACATCCAAAAATTATTTTTCGTGTTTTAAAGCCTTTTTTCCCTCTTTGAATGTCATTATGTTGCACAGTTTTGAATCCTTTGTTATTCAAAGCTCTCTAATACGTAGCGATTGCGTCCATTTCCTTTTGCCTTATACAACGCATCATCTGCATTATTCACAAGTTCGTCTACGGTTTTATCATTTACATTATTATAATATGCGATTCCTATACTAACACTTACAAATTCTCCTACCAAAGAGTTTTCATGTGCAATTGCTCTATCCCGCAATTTCTGCATAATGAATTCTGCAATAGCTCGAATCTCTTCTTCTGTCCTCTGTGTGCAGGCAACCAAAAATTCTTCGCCACCATACCGTGAGATGAACACATCATGTGCTTCTCGTACCTCACGCAGTACTTCTGCGAAATCTCTCAATACCTGATCTCCCGCCAAGTGGCCATACAAATCATTATATTGTTTGAAATAATCCAAATCTAACATATAAATCACTATTTGCTTGTTTTTTTTCACAACTTCCGGCATAGTCATCTCAAAGAAATTCTTAATTCCCGCACGGTTTGGTAGTGAAGTGAGCTGATCAGTTTCTGTTAGTGCTAGCAACTTCTCTTCGTATTGATATGACTCTGTTTTGTCCTCTAGTATATAGAAATAACCTGATAATTTCCCAAACATATCATGAATCGCGTGTTTATCTATTCTATAATATCTTCGCTCGCCTTCTATCTCCATAGATACATCAAAAGAGCTATTCTCACTATTTTGGTAAGCGATATCTTTTCCAAAAAAATGATTTCCAAATTCACTGATGCTAAATGTCTCATTGAATTCTTCACGTTTTCCAAATAATTTTTCGAATTTTTCGTTGCTATCAACAAACTCAAAGTCTCCATCTACAATCATAATCGGATATGGCATACGACTAATCAAAGTCTTAAACTCTTCATGTGTGTTCCAGATATCAGTTACGTCATGTGCAATCCCCACCGTACCAATCGTTTCACCTCGTCGACCTATAATAGCAGTTTTATACGTCTTAAGCTGGCGCATCTCATCTCGAATTTTCACTTTCTCATCGAATAAAAATGTCTTTTGTTCTTCGATTACGATGTCCTCTGTTTCCATGCAGACATATTCACCTTGTTCATATTCTGCTGGGTCTAAGTCCCAAATATAACAGTGTCCCCGATCTCTTATCTGCTCTTTTGTCTTGCTGACTGTTTCGCAGAATGCTACATTCACTGCTTTGTGCGCCCCTTTTATATCTTTGTACCAAACTAAGTCTGGTACACTATCAATCAATGTCACTAACTGTTTTTCACACAGTTCTTTATCTAAGCTATCTCGAATGCGCTTTAAGAATGCATAAATGCGATATTGCACAATCGGATTTATCAAGCACCAGATATCATAATATTTGTCTATGTCAGCAATCTCTTCTAGATTTTCTGTATGCGAAGCATCAATCACTAACACCACCTCGCAATAATTCGCTTTATTGGCGAATAACACGTCAATGCCCTCTTGTGACAAACCACTTCCTACAATCAAGACATCTGCCTGATTATAGCTATTTTCGTCACTTAAGTCCAACTCAAAAACATCAAGTTCTAGACGCTCCACTTGCTTGGATTTCTTCAAATATTTTTTTACTTCATCGCAATCTAATACCCCTACAGTTATTGTATAATTATCCATCATGCACCCTCCCACCTAGGCAGCATTCAATATCTTAATTTTTTCGTTCCTTATCAAACCCTATTTCTATTATTCCTATTATTTCTATTACTCAAATGTAGCTTGGTTTTTGAAGTTGATAGCAATATAACTCTTACCTCTGTTAATACTTAACTCGTTACCATCTGCATCAAAGAATTGTAAGTATGAATATTCATCACCATCTGCTTTTTCCCAAGTAATTTCTTGTACTGCTCCGTTAGAAACATAGTAGCCATAGTGATCATCTTTACCACCTGCCCAATTTACATCTTTTGAGCCTACATCATTGATTGTTGTAATCTCTGTTTCTAATACAAATACATTAGTAAATTCTAATTGTGTCTCTGTTTTTCCATCGATTTGAGCATCTCCATTAAATGTCTTGAAATATGTATTTGTAGTTTCATCATAAGTAAATCCTGCTGTAGTACTTCCGAAAT
>JAWXVA010000094.1:0-9388 GCA_044425815.1 Eubacteriales bacterium | reverse complement strand
CTACTAATAAAGACGATCTATCTGTTAGACCTTCTTCTCGTTCTCCTTCAACAGCTACTTCATGCAATATAGTTCCATTTTTCTCAATCAGCACGATATTGGTATGATAATTTACGATTCTAACCTTGGTATATGATGCCCCTTTATAGACTGTTACAATAATATCAAATGTACAGCCTAGGTCAATATGTTCTACCTCTACCACACGCGTTTCAAGAAACACTTTCATTGCAGCCATTTCTTCTTCAGTAACTTCAGCAATTACTTCTAATTCTTTTTCTGCCCTACCCGCAACAATTCCAGCTACAGTTGCAGCCGGAATTCCTTTGAGATGATTTGTGTTGGGTACAATGACAGATTTCACATTCTTAATAATACTTCCACTCGCTTGCACAAGAACCTTATCTGGCATCTCTCCAAGTATTTCGCGTGCCTTAGCACCTGCATATGCAAGTGCTATCGGCTCTGTGCAGCCCATTGCTGGAACTAGTTCTTCATTTAGAATCTGTATGAAATCTTTATATATTTTACTATTTTTATTCATCATTTCTCCTAAATCCATCTATTATATTCTATGTATTTCACGTTCTAAATTGCTTTTGTATATTCTTGTAACCAAATTTGTTCTTCCTCTATCAAATGAGGCGCGATTTTCTCATATACCATTGCATGATAATTGTTGAGCCATGTTCTCTCATCTAGAGACATATGTTCTGGATTAATTCCATCTAAATCTATAGGCGCTAGCGTAATGGTTTCGAAATACATGAATTGACCATATTTATTCTTTTCGCCTTTTCTCACTATAAATTCATTTTCTACTCGAATTCCAAACCAACCTTCTTCGTAAATACCCGGCTCATCTGTCAACACCATACCTTCTTCGAGAATATGATGCTCATTCTTACTTGGCACCACATACCAACGGAAACCTGTTGGTGGCTCATGAACATTTGCTAAATAACCTACTCCATGTCCAGTACCACACTTGTAATCCATCTGTAAATCCCAAATAGGACCTCTTGCCAATACATCAAGATTATACCCATAACAGCCATATAAGAAATTGGCTCTTGATAAATTCATCATCGCACGTACTACTGCTGTGTAATACTTCTTCATTTCATCATCAACTGCCCCTAAGACAAACGTCCTAGTTATATCAGAAGACCCCTCGTAATATCCACCACCTGTATCAGCTAACAAGAATGTCCCCGCCTCTAATTTTACATCCGTCTCTTCACTTGGCGAATAGTGCATCATTGCCGCATGATCTTTGTATGCACAAAGTGGTTCGAAACTATCTCGAATATAGCCTTCTTGAGCCTGTCGAAATGCTGTTAATTTCTCGATTGAACTTAATTCTGTGATCTCTTCTTTATCAAACCTTGTCTTTACCCAATGCATGAATTTTGTCACTGCCACGCCGTCTTTGATATGTGCATTGATAATATTCTTTAATTCTACTTCATTCTTCATCGCTTTCATAAGAATAGTAGGGTTCGCAACTTCCACAATCTTAGCTTCTTTCGGTATATCTTTATACAATGCGTAGTTCATCTTCATTGGATCAATCATATAGATTTCCTCACTGCTCATTGTTCGAATATAACGGTAGATGTCGTTGTATGGATGTATCATGACTTGGTTCTTCTCTAATTCCAATTTAATCTGTTCATTTAATTTACTCTCATCTACAAATAGTTGAACTTTATCTAGCTCCACAATCGCATAAGATAATAGCAATGGGAAGAATTCAATATCGTCGCCTCTTACATTTAGTAACCAACAAACATCATCAAGGGATGCTATCACATGCACTGTCGCGCCCTCTTTCTTCATCGCTTCCCTAACACGCACTAATTTATCTGCAGTACTTTCCCCTGAATATTTTTCTTCTAAGAAAAATGCTGGTTCTGTAGAAAGAGGCTCACGGTCTGTCCATATTTCATCAATATAGTCAACGGAATATTCAATCTGAATACCCTTTTTCGTTAGAACTTCTTCGAATTCTTGTCCTTCACCCATGGCAAGTACACGTCCATCAAATGCCACTTTACCACCTTCAGGGACATTGCTTTCTAACCATTCAACAATAGTAGGAACCTCTGGTTCAAACATTCTTTGAATACCAACACCGCTTCCTTCCAATTCTCGCTCTGCTTGAAACCAATATCTTCCGTCCGTCCAGAGATACCCTTCCTCTTTTCCTATCACTGCTGTGCCATACGATCCGCTAAATCCTGTAATAAATTTGCGCGCTTTAAAGTGCTCTCCTACATACTCACTTTGGTGAAAGTCAGCTGTTGGTACCACATATGCATCCACACCATTTTCCACCATAATTTTGCGTAATTCTGCTATTTTTTCAGCAACTTTTGTCATCTCATTTTTCCTCCTAGGAATAAAAAATTTTATGTATTTTTATCGATCACATATTGATTTGATTATACCATTAATCCTGTTCATCGTCCATGAAATTAACGCTTCTTAACTCGTTATATTATTAGCAATCTTATGACTATATTTTAGATACTATTTAATAAAATGTAGCAAAAATCGATGCCCCTATTGTGGTAAATAATCCTGCAATTATAATTGCTAAACTACTCATGGCACCTTGCACTTTCCCTAACTCCATCGCCTTCGCTGTTCCCATTGCATGTGATGCTGTTCCAATGGCAATCCCTATGGCTACAGGGTGTTCTATTCGAAATAATTTGCAGGTTTTTTCCGCTACAATATTCCCCAAAATTCCTGTGATTGTGATTGCTGTAATCACGATGGAAACAACACCTCCTAACTCATTTGTAATTCCTATCGCAATAGCTGTAGTTACTGATTTCGGAAGCATGGTAACATATTCTTCGTGGGTCAACCCAAAAATCATAGCGAACCCTAGAATGGTACACATGCCCGCTAAACTCCCTGATATAACTCCAGCAATAATCGCTTTATAATTCTTCTTTAATACCTCTAATTTCTGATACAAAGGAATTGCCAAACATACTGTTGTTGGGGTCAGTAAGTAATCCAAATATTTTGCGCTATATTGAAAGCTCTCATATTCCACATCTCCCAATACTAAAATCAAGATAATAATAGCTGTTGTAAGAATAATAGGACTGAGTAAAGGATTTTTATATTTCTGGTGTATTTTATCCGTAATGCTATACAATACCAAACTCAACACCACACCGATTGTCAATGAATTAGCAAACAGTTGATTCATCTTCCTTCTCCTTTCGCATCATAAAATCCGTAACTTTACCAGATACAATCATCACAACAAATGTTGATACGATTGACATAGTAATAATAGGAACAAAAATGGATTGAAGTTGTTCCCATGAAGCTATAATTCCAACTGTCGAAGGAATAAATAACACTGGCATGATACCCGTCAGAAACTCTCCTGTGTCCAGTACTGATTCTAATTTAATTATTCCTGTCTTCAAAAAAAACAGCATTAAAACCAAACCGTAAATGGTAGTAGGTATTGCAAACGGTAAATACCAACGCAACGTCTCTCCAATACAACTAACCAACAAAATTATTCCAAATTGCTTCACATATTTCATCTTCTCTGTCCTTTCAACACAAAATCCACCCGAAAACACTTAACTAGTTACACTATATATCAAACCTTTTTCAACACAAAATTACACAAGAACAATTTCTCATTCTTGTGTAATCAATATGGAACACTATCTTGGATCAAAATATTTTGACCCTTACATCATGTTACAATTCAATATCAAGCATCTCGTAATCTGGAATTTCTGCAGAGAACTTACTAGTTCTTCTCCCAATTCCTCGTTTAACCTTTCCAGTACGTTCTATTTCCACTTGATAATCATCATCTGAATAATAGTCATCTTCTTCGTATTCATCATCATACTCGTCATCTAACTCTTCATCCGTATCATCTTCATACTCATCGTCTAATTCATCTTCATACTCGTCTGATTCATCATCGTACTCGTCATCTTCACCATCTTCAAACTCGTCATTTTGATAATAATCTTTATCTTCTGTTCCCTGAATTGCTTTTGATTTCTTTCCACGTCTAACAATCAATATGATGATCAATATAAGAACGAGTACACCTAACCCACCTATAATGTACATATAGATTGTATTTTGTTGTTCTGCTTCTTGCAATGACGCATTCAATGTGTTAATCGTTTCTGAACTCTGTATGCTCTCTGATACCATTTGTGCATATACTTCACTTGAAACTGGTGCTGTATCTGGTGCTAGAACCATTGCATTGTCAGATGCACTATACAAATAATCTACCATAGTTCCAGTATCATTCATTACATGAATAATAGAGTAATCTGCAAGGATTTCGTCTTCAAAAGTCCATCCCATAATTTCATTACCCTCAATCATGAGTGCTTGGTATACCATACCATCTCTTGCCTGATCTACTTCTGGTATCTCCAATATATAAATATTTCTACCTAATAACCCAAGTTGTCTAAACGCTTGAATCTCACCTGTTTCTTCATCATAAATATAGAAATTCGAATTACCATCCGCATCACTTAAATATACAAGTGTTAATCCAAGCAAGTTGCTTGTCCAAGCTGTAACAGTTTCTCCTCCAACTACTGCAGTTGTTTGCTCAAATCCATCTGGAGGTGCTACGTCTTCCAAGCTTGAAACAACACCATACTCTACCTCACCTAACGTAACATATACTGTAGGCAACTCTGCTTTAGTCACTGTAATCACATATGTTCGGTAATTTCCTTTTTCCGATGTAACTACAACTGAAATCTCATTCTCACCCACTTCAAGTTCGTATTCTCCAGTCCCTGTCATAGATGCTGCTGAATCTTCCGCTGTTGCACTTACTTCAATAGTATCAACATTCTCAACTGATACCGTATACTCTTGAGTCGCTCTATCAAATGAAGGTGATAATGTACCTACTGATACTGATAGCTCTTCCAAATAGTTATTTGTAGAACGAGTATCTTCTACAACTTCTGTAGTTGTTTCAGTAGTTGTGGTTGTCGTTGTATTAGTTGAAGTACTTGTATCCGTAGAAGGCGTTGTTGTCACCGCCGCTGCTACACTTGCGCTTACTGATTGACTTCCACTTACTACTTCTGGTGATGCATCATAGGACAACACGTCACTAGCAGTTACTGTAACTGTAAAACTACCAGAAGACGGAGCTGTAACAGTAACTGATCCGCTCCCATCCACAAAAACCGTACCTGCACTCACTACTGCTCCATTATCTGCACTGATTGCAAATACTCCCGCACAATTATTTGTTGAAATAGAGACTGTAATACTTCCTCCTGCTGAAACTGAGCCACCTCCCGAAACAGAAAACGATCCTGCTGCATAAGCAGTATTATCATTTATCAATATTAACAGTAAACTCATCGTTGCTATTGCAATAATTTTTTTTATTTTATCCATTTGCATCCTACTCTTCCTGTCTATCTTCTATTCTTGAGTTTCTTCTACAGTATCTACACTTTCCTCCGTTGTTGTAACCTCTGTTACAATAGCTGGTAATGCTATTACTCCCATAATATGATTCTTTACCAAGATATAATCCATCGTCGATACAGAACCATCTCGATTCACATCCGCTGTATCTAATTGAGTATCTGTCAATATATTAACTCCCATAATATGATTCTTTACCAAGATGTAATCCATCGTTGACACCACTCCATCACCGCTTACATCTCCTGTAGAATATCCCTCAGTAGAAAAAACTGTTCCATACGCTATATACACATCTGATGCTTTAATATATACATAATCGTCTGTATAATTATACTGTAGATAACAATCCACACCTGTTCTAGCATCATTTACTGCGATATCTGATTGAATCTTATACCACACTTCCCCATCTACAGTTGTTTGTCCTAGAATAACTACTGGCATCTCCCAAGATGTTGACATTTTATAGTTCTTCAAGCTATATAACACGGTTCCATTCACTTCTGCATATATCGAAGCTGAATTATTTACGATTCCTAACGTTTCTGTACAAGCATCTATTGTGCTGTCTGAGAAGTACATCTCCACAAGCCATGCATTGGCCGCTGCTTTCTCACCCCAATATGGATCCGATGCATATTTTACATTCATACCACTTTGTTTATTTCCTAAGTGTGATCCATGATATCTTGAATCTGTCGTCGCATCACAGTATCCTGTTGACACAAATTTACTCGCATGATACATGATACACTCTGATACTGATGAGTAATAATCCGCATTATTCGGATCACTATCATAAGCCGAATGTCCAAATAGGTTATTTCGATTCAATGCATAGGAACTCAGTCCCCAAGCACTTTCATTAATTGCCACGCCTAACATCAAAAGAGCATTCACTCCGTATGTATTTTGATTTTCAATTAACGCAGCACCTGCATTGTAGAGCTTGCTACTACTTGTTGTTTTGGATGCAATATACTCATTTAATTGATCTGCCGTAAAATTCGTTGTTGTTCTATGTGATAAATATAAGTAATAATTATAGTACGGTGAGCTTGCATTAATGGAATTCGCATACGTATTATTCTTATAATCTGTAATCATCGTCTTATAATCTGTATAGAAATATTTCCCATCAAAACTATAGTATTTGCCACCATCTGTCATATAGCTTTGCTGATATCCAATTACCTGTGAGGATGCAACACTTGTTGAGTTTGTGGTAATTGCATGGTATAACTTCCCTTGTGTTGTATAGTAATAATTCGTAATCTTTCCTTGGCTAACAAAGGTATCATAATCCACAACGCTTACTTTGCTTGCATCAACCAACCCAACAATGCCTGATTGCATAAACATTATTTGACCGCTGGAATTCGTTCCTAAATAAGCTGCATCCGGTGACATCGAACTAGAAACATAAGGGATATAAGCTCCACTATTTACATCTGTAAAAGTAATAGTTCCTGACGCTGTAAAAATAACCACACCATACTCTACTGCCTGTGTTACTTGTTGTGCCGTCACCGTAATCGCTTTCTCAGACGCCACTGCTGCTGAGCCAATTCCATCAATAGATGCACTCTGTGTTGATGCAGATTCACTCGTTGCACTATATGAACCTTGTGCCTCTTCATTTGCTCTCTCTTCTGAATCAGATATCTCTGCCACTGGTTGTTCTCCTGTAGCTTCTATTACAATCTGCTCTAAAACTTCTGGAACTTCTTCGATTTCAATTGTCTCTACAATTTCAACCACTGCTGCTTCCACTGTAGGTTGCTCATCAATAATCTTCTGAATTTCTTCCACATGTTCTTCCGCTTCTACTTCAGTCTCTACTGTCGTAACAACGCTTTCTTCGCCTTCTATCTCCACAATAATCTCATATTGTACATTATCTATCTGTTCTAGGTGTTCCACATCTGGTGTTTCCACATCTTCAGCTGCAATAACCGTAATATTCCCCTCTTCATCCATCATGACATATGTATCATCTTCTGTAATCGTATACTCCTCATCACCTGCTGCATATGTAGTTGAACTAAAAATCGGTGTACATAACATGCTCACTGCCAATGTAAACGCTAGTACCTTCCCTATCTTCTTTCGCATAATACCTCCTACGTATTCTATATGTTATAATTGCCTTCATTTGTACATAGTCACTTTGATTTTATATTATACCACCATTTTTTTTATTAATCAACCGAATACCTTATACAATTCTTTTAATTTTTACTTAATTCGACAAAAAAGGAGCAAGATATGGTTTATTTTTCCAAATCCTACTCCAATATTCACATTATATCTCTGCTTTTATCACATCAAATAGTCCATTCACTGTTGGATATATCTGACGGAATTTTTGGTATTGTTTCTCATATAGTGCTGCAATTTCTGGTTGCGGCTTCACTGTATCAACTACTTTCACTAATTTCTTCGCTGCTTCTTCTACACTTACAAATTCTCCACAAGCAACTGCTGCTAGTATTGCTCCTCCATATCCAGGACCTTCTTCACTTTCAAGAAGATCAACTTCTATGTTCATAATGTTTGCTACCATCTGTCTCCAAATAGGACTCTTCGCTCCTCCACCACAGATTTTTGTACGTTCGATCTTAATACCTAAATCTTTAGCTACTTCCACTGAATCACGTAATCCGAATGTTACACCTTCAAACACTGCTTGTGTCATATCCGCTCTTGTAGTATCCATAGTCATACCAATAAATGTCCCTCTTGCATCTGGATTATTATGAGGACATCTTTCTCCCATTAAATAAGGTAGGAAGTAAACATTGTTTTGACCAAACTTTGTAATATCTTTTTGCTCTGCAGCATAATCTTTTGTTCCAATAATCTCATCCATCCACCACTTGTTACAAGACGCTGCACTTAACATACATCCCATAAGGTGGAAATTGCCATCTGCATGTGCAAATGCATGCAATGAATTAAACTTATCTACCCCAAATTCCTCACTTGCAATAAATACGGTACCTGAAGTTCCAAGAGAAATATTACAACTACCTGGGCCTACTGTTCCTGTGCCAACTGCCGCCGCAGCATTATCGCCCGCTCCCGCTGCTATTACTACCGATTCAGATAAACCAAGTTCTGCTGCTACATCTGCCTTCAATGTTCCAACCTTCTCATAGCTTTCAAAAATTTGAGCTAATTGACTTTCATTTACACCACAGATTTCCATCATTTCTTTTGACCAACATTTATTCTTTACATCGAATAGTAACATCCCTGATGCATCCGAAACATCTGTACAAAATGTTCCTGATAATTTATAAGCCAAATAATCTTTTGGCAACATGATTTTAGCAATTTTCGCAAAGTTCTCCGGCTCATTTTTAGCTACCCAAAGAATTTTAGGTGCAGTAAATCCCGCAAATGCGATATTACCTGTATACTCAGATAATTTTTCTTTTCCTATCACTTCATTTAAGTATTTCACTTCTTCGCCAGTTCTTCCATCATTCCATAGAATCGCTGGACGAATTACATTATCTTCACTATCTAACATAACAAGTCCATGCATCTGACCACCAAAACTAATACCAGCAACTTGTGATTTATCACATTCACTTAATAGTTCTTTCAAACCATCAATACTCTGTGTATACCACTCTTCTGCACTTTGCTCTGACCAACCTGGATGCGGAAATGCAAGTGGATATTCTCTAGACACAATCTTCTCGATTCCGCCTTTTTCATTCATAAGTAGCAACTTCACTGCTGAAGTCCCTAAATCAACACCAATATATAACATAGTCTACGACCTCTACTTTCTTCTTTTACTTCTTTTACTTCTTTTACACATAGTAAATCGGACAATTCTTTTACAATGAATTAGTTTAAAACTTAAAAATCATGTGAGACATAGAGCTTCCTT
>JAWXVA010000093.1:0-9394 GCA_044425815.1 Eubacteriales bacterium | reverse complement strand
AACGAAATAGAGAAGATATCTATTTCAAGACTCTTCTCTATATTTCTTCATATATTCAATTCTACTTAGTTGTTGGTAAAATTTCTAATTTAATGTATATTTATAACAAAAGTGATTTTTCTCCAACAATATCCTTGGATGGTTTAATATAGTCAGTTGTTTTAATTGTAATCTTATTAAATATATCAATTTCCTCAAATGGAATATGGCAATATCCAGTAGGATTTTTCTCCAAATACTTTTGATGATACTCTTCTGCCTCATAGAAGTTCTTCAATTCTTCAATTTCTACAAAAAATTCTTCCACGCCACTAGCTTCAATACTAACAATCCGCTCTACGATTACTCGACTCTCCTCGTCTTCATAGTATATTCCCGTTTGATACTGTGTCCCTATATCCCCAGCTTGTCGATTTTTCACTGATGGATCAATCACATAAAAATATCTAAGAAGTAATTCTTCTAATGTAATTATTTTCGGATTATAAATAACTCGAACTGTTTCTTTAAATCCCGTTGTTCCTTTGCAAACTTCTTTATAATTAGCTTCTTGCTCTGTTCCTCCATTTGCATATCCACTTGTAGCACTTATTACACCTTCTGCTGCATGCATCAGTCTCTCCACCCCCCAAAAACATCCACCTGCCAAATAAATAGTTTTCATTAATATTCCACCTCATTTTCTACTAGAATTCCAATGTCACGCGGGCTTCTCAGTTCCTCGCTTTTGACAATTTTAATAATTCCCATATCCACAAATTTAATGCCGTTTATATTTGCTTCAGCTATGAACTCTTCTAATGTCTTAAATTCTTGTTTTTCTAGGTAATATAATATATCAAAACACTTCCCCTTATTATCGATATCTGATATAACGCCAACTTTATAAAGCTTACCGAAATACTCAAATGTTAAGTTATCAATTAATGCATTAATTTCCATATCCTGTTCAAATAATTTAATGACTGCTTTTGCATCGCAATATAATGGTTTCACTTCCTTTTTCTTAAAAAATAGTCCCATGTGCCCCTACCTCCTACTATTGATTACTATCATTAATAGTTTAGCATATTATTTCTTTCATTTCTACCATCTTTCTTTCATCACTTCTTCCCCATAATTAATAATTGATTTACATTCCTAATATAGTGAAAGCAAAAAACAACGTCACTCATATAATAAGTAACGCTGTCTTTTGCTTTGTTAATACTTTATACTGTAAATTACATCCTTTTGTCATTATTATAAGTTTGATGAAAAACAATATTTACATTACGTGATTTTACCATTGTATTACTACTTGACCACTTTCCGATAAAGGAACAGTGTATGTTGAATTCAACCCACTCTGCCACGTGATATTACCAGCACCATCTTTTTTTATAGCCTTAAATTCTATAACCTCCCCTGGGTCGAAGTACCTCAATAGTGACCAAGTAGGATAATCTGGACAAATTGCTGGGCCTGCTGCTAAATCTGTATTCCAATTTCCGAGTTCCTCACAATTTCCTGAAATGTATATATCTTGCCCATAGTAGGTTTCAGCATTTTGTATTACAAATGTTACAGGAACCTTCGCACTAGCTGTTGCATCTACCGCATAAATCTTTGATTCGTTACCTGTTAAAGAAATAGTAATCGTCATACCATCACTTACTGTTACCTTATCAGTTGAATCAAACACATTTACAAGTGTTGTTCCAGCTGTGATTGTGCTTTCTGCACGCAAGGACATTGTTGTTATATCCGTACCTTCTGAATTATGGAATGCACATATGAGTTCTTGCCCCTCGTTTATTCCACTATCAACTCTTCTAGAAAAGGCATATGTGTTAATAGATGTCCACATTTCTCTTTGCGTACCATCTTGCAGTGCTTCGTATTCACTTCTCAATTCATTCAATTCAGCTATTAATTGGTAAGTATCTGTAGAATCATCAAAATAATCAGTTATTACATCTCCATTCTCATCCTTAGTAACCATTGACCATCGATTCCATGTGTCAGCAATACCATCTATAAGTTCACCATTTGCATTCCCTATATTTTGTTCAGTCCCTTGAAATACTACCGGTATACCTCTTACAGTAAAAATAAATGTTAATGCATTTTGAAGCTTATCAACATCGCCTCCTGCTTCCGTTAAAAATCTGTTTCTGTCATGATTATCTATGAATGTCACCATATCATTTAAATTATCACCATACATCCAATCTTGGTCCAAAACTGACTGAATTGATATTTCTGATGTGTTGTTAAAATTCTCTCCATATGCAAAATCATTTATAATGGCCTGATATAAAGGAAAATCTAACATACCAGTTTCGCCATCATCTCCCACCCATTGACTGACAAACGATACATCCATATCGAAATTCTCGCCAAAAGTTGCTACATTAAGATATTCTTCTAATTCATTTATATCTTAGGGATCCATACATTTAGCTGCATCTACCCTAGCTGCATCAGCACCAGTATAATCAAACCATTCTTTAATGGAATCAAACATTGCTTGTTTGGCTTCTTCATTATCAAAATCAATATCATCTAATCCACCCAAATCATATCCAAATTGCTGTATATCCCATACCTTTGATATAATCTAGCTTTTCTATTATTCCTTCCCAGTCACCACCATGCATGTACCTAAAATCATCAGCGGTGTCTTCTGTATACCTAAAAGCATCCCCTGTAGCATTATTGCTGCTGTCTCCATCATAGAATCTGTCAACCATTATTTGATAGATTGATTCACCTCTTAAACTTTCCGCTGCCTCGCTTGTGAGGCAGAGCATGTTGTTTGATAGTAGTAATGATAATGCAATAATTTCATTGAATTTCACTTGAATTTTTAAGGTAACCGTTTTACTATTAAATAGTAGGTAACATTTAGAAATCTCCTCCAATCGAAAATAAAATATATTCAATTGGCTTCGTCGCAAATTTCCATTGATTTGTCAAGCTATTTTGATAAAAAAGCGGGGGATTTTTAAAATATAGGAGTAAAAAGCTTTATGAAATAAGGGCTTGGAATTCCGAACGAATATTATTCAAAAAAGGAGACTCACATATGTCAACTACTATAAAAGATATTGCCAAAGCAGCAGATGTATCTATTGCTACTGTCTCGAAGGTCATGAATAATCATCCTTCTATTTCTGAAACGACAAGAGATAAGGTGCTACAAATAATGAATGAATTAGAATATCATCCTAATGCAAGAGCAAGTAACTTTGCCAAGAAACATTCCAATAACATTGTGTTTCTCTCCATTACAGAAGATAACACTGCTTTCAGCAATCCTCATATGTTCGAAATATTAAATGGTGCTCAAATGAAGCTCCACACAAAACAATACACGTTAAGCTTTATCGGCACGCAAACAAAAGAACAAGCATATAATGAAACTACTAGGCTCATTAATTATCAAATCGCAGATGGTATAATAATACATGGGTCGGCAACCAGTAAAAAACTTGTATCACTTCTAATACAAAAAAATTTTCCTCATATCATTATAGGTCGACCTTCTTTCTCTACCGCCGCATGTTGGATAGACACCAACAACCATGTATCAGGTGAATTAGCTACAAAATACCTACTCAAGTGTGGTTATACCAAGATAGCGTTTATGGGTGGCCCGTTTGGAGATGAAATATCTCGACATCGCCTAAAAGGATATCGTTCTACAATGGAGTTGAATCATTGCCCTATACATGAATCATTTATAAAATACGGTGCATATACTAAACAAAGTGGTTATCTTCTAATGGAAGAATTGTTACATGAATGCAATATGCCTGAAGCAGTTATTTGTGAGAATAATCAAATGGCTATGGGTGCTGCAAATGCTTTAGAAAAAAAAGGACTAAAAGTCCCTGATGATATTGCGATTATAACATTTAATGATTACCCACTCTCCCAACTCATCGATCCGCCTTTAACTGTTGTTGATATAAATGTGAATCAAATGGGACAAACTGCGGCTTACTTACTTTTAGAAAAAATCAAAAACAAGGACTTTCATGTACAATCTTTCTCCACTTTGCCCACACTCATAGAACGTTCATCAACGAAATTTGTAAAAAAATAGATTGTCAATATGACAATCTATTTTCTACACAACGGAAATCAAAAAATTATTTCCCACTATTTTATTTATTACCCCTTCGTTAACTTTTCTGTTTTCTGGAATTAAATTCAATAAATTCCCTTTATTGTTAACATCTATATAAACACTTACCGTATACTTACCATTTCTTGTAAATGCCAAAACGTCTTCTTCAATATAATCCCATAAAAAACGACATTCACTCTCTGAATCAATATAAGTTTTCCTTATGTGATTCAATTGCATTATAAACTCGCATACGTTATCTTCCTCTTTCCATTGCATTTTTCTACGATATTCATATTCCTTAATCCCAGTAAGCAATTGTTCATCTCCATAAAACATACTGGGAACCCCTGGCATTGTAAGTAACAAAATACACGCAAGATTCCACCTTTCAACATCATTATTGCATATAGATAGAAATCTGGGCACATCATGAGTGTCAATTAAATTCAATTGAGCTTGAGAAACTTGTGCTGGATACCTTAACCACATTGATTCAAATTGATGTGCCGCTTGCTTGGCATTTATTTGTTTCATAGCTATGAATTCCTTACATATTCTCCTAAATTCATAATTCATTACTGAGTCAAACATATCCCCTTTTAAATAAGTATGTGCATTTTCCCACACTTCCCCTATTAATACAGCTTCAGGATTAATATCTCTCACCGTTTCAGAAAAATTTCTCCAAAATTCACTGGAAACTTCATTTGCAACATCCAATCTCCAACCATCGACTTCATATTCTCTAATCCAGTAAGAACCCACATCAGCAAAGTACTGCTGTACTTCCCGATTAGATGTATCTAATTTGGGCATATTAGGAACATATGCGAAACACATATATGTTAACTTATCATCTTTTGAAGGTCGAATTACTGGGAAATTCAAGTCATAAAACCAGTTGCTAAATCTCGATTGTCTTCCATATTTTACGACATCATCAAAAGCAAAAAAATACCAACTACAATGATTAAATACCCCATCTATAATGATTTTCATTCCTCTATCATGAATATGCTTTACTAAATCTTTAAACTCCGCATCCGTACCGAAACAAGGATCTATATGATAATAATCCATGATATCATATTTATGATATTCACCTGCCACAAAAATAGGGTTTAGATACAAGCAATCAAAGCCTAAATCTTGAATATAATCTAAGTTCATGATAATTCCTAGTATTGTTCCACCCAACCTATTTTCACTTGTTCTCCCATTCTCTAAAAGATGTATCTGATTTGTCTCACATAGTTCTCTTTTCTTATTGGCAAAACTATCTGGGAAGATATTATAAACATTGGCATTCAAAAACCATGCAGGAGGATTAATAATTTCCTGCTTCAGTATAAACGGAAATTGATAATATTCACTCCTACCATCTTCCGTACTGTTTAGCATACTAGGAGATGGTAGTCTAACCGTAAATTTATCAGCAAAAAAATAGCACCAATCATCCTCTTTTTCCAAAAGAAAATAATAACAGATTCTACAAAAATCTGCCACAATTTCTGTCTCATAATAGGTATAAAATTCATCTTGCCATTTTTCTTTCATAACAGAGCTATAAAAATGTATAGGTGATATCTCATCCACTCTGTCGGCATAATTCAGCGTACACTTTGTTATATCATTTTTTTTACTTCGTATTCTTATACACAGGTTGCCATTTGATTTAACAAATGCATATTGTGACTTTGGTATATGTAAAATCGCACTAAACTCTATGTGTTTCCTATTCCCCATTATCCTTTAACACCTCCTGCAGTCAATCCTGAAACCATATACTTTTGTATACAAAAGAATATAATTAATATAGGCATTGAAACTAAAATAGATGCTGCTGTAAATAATGGCCATGATGTATTGTAATCACCCGCTTGTAGTTGATACAGACCTCCAGCTAATGCGTATTTTCCTTCGTCTAAAATAAATGTTGTGGAAAATAAGTACTCATTCCACACAAATATTATAACCATTACAGCGGTTACAAGAATAGCAGGCCTAGCTAAAGGCAGAATAATCTTTCTTAATATCACTCCTTCTCCTGCTCCGTCAACCATTGCAGCTTCCTCTATTTCTATAGGGATAGAATCAAAATACCCCTTCATATTCCATATTGCAAATATACACATACTTCCTGAATAAATAATAACTAAGCCTAGAAATGTGTTGATAAGATTAATTGTTCTGAACACACGAAAAATAGCAAACATTGATAATATTTGCGGAAATGCATTAAGAATTAATAGACTTTTTAAAATTGCTAGCCTTCCTTTAAAGCGATATCTTGAAAATCCGTACGCCGCTGTAATAGATGTCCCCATTGCTAATATCATAGTTCCAACACTCAAAATAGTTGAGTTTTTTAACCACATTAAAAAAGGCTCTTCTGTCAACACTGTTACATAATTTTGTAATGTTGGAGTCTCTGGCATTAATGAAAATCCAGATATGAACATACTACTACTTGAACTAAATGATAACGAAAATGCATAAAATATTGGGACTACTGTCGCAAAACAAATTATAATAAAGACTATATTTAAAAATATTAAGCCAAAGGTATATTTTAATTTTTTTGTTTTCATAATTCCTCCCTTATGCCACGGTTCACAATCAAAGAGAATACAATAATAAAACCGAAAATAACAATTGAAACCGCTGATGACAAGCCATAATTATTCGATACAAATGCATTTTGATGCGCATAAGTTATAATTGTATGTAGTGTAGAACCTGTATAGGAACCCTTTTGCATCGTTAACAGATACAATATGTCAAATTGCTTAAAGGTAGTAAAGGTAGTCATGATAACAGCTGGCATCATAATAGGTTGAATGAGAGGTACAGTAATGTACCAACACTGCTTCCAAAACTTTGCACCCTCTAATGTAGCACTCTCATAATAACTCTGATCAATACTTTGCAAAGCACCATCTATCATCATTATCATAAATGGTAATGCCATCCAAAGATTCAGAACCATACATGATATGAAGGTAATAAAATTATTAGATAAAAAATTAACTTTTTCTAATCCTAGTGTAACCAGTATGTTGTTAAACAAACCAAATTCTGTATTAAACATACCGACTCTCCATAGCAAGATAGAGACATATGCTGGCATAGCCCACGGAAACATCAGCACTGTTTTGTAAAAACGTGCTTGCTTAAATCCTTTTACATTCAGTGCAACTGCTATTAAAAAAGATATTATCAATTGTATAAATATATTTAATATTGTCCAGACAATTGTAGTAAAAATAGCCGTTATAAATCCAGAATCAATTTTTAATAACGCACGACTGTAATTTTCTAATCCTATATACTGATAGTCATTCCAATGATATACGTTCATGTTGGTTAGAGAAATACCTCCCGTATATAATATTGGAAATACTATAATCACAAGTATTAATGCTAGAGAGGGAAAACTGTATAACCACGGACGTATTTTATGTTTGTTTTTCATGTCATATACCTCTATCTTTAATAAAAATAGCGGAGTATTCAACCCCGCTATTTAACTATTGCATATCAGAAATTGCTGTCTCTGACGCTTTTTGATATTCATCTGCTGCAGAGTCTATATCTGCACCTGATTTATTAACAGCTGCTAATAAGGATTCCGCAGGTCCCCACATTACACCCATTTCAGGAATATTAGGCATTGGTTCTGCTGTTTCTGCTGTCTCCTTCATTGCTACTATCATTTCATTATTCTGTACACTTTCATCTTCATAGGAAAGAGCATTAGCAGGAGCACAATTTGATTGATTTGCCAATGCAATACCTAATTCTGGATCACAAAGAGCTTCAATTACTTTTGCTAGTGCTTCCTTATTATCTTCTACAGAGTACTTCATAACTCCAACACCTTGCACACCTGAAAATGGTGCTAAATATTCTCCATTTGGTAATTCAAAATTAGCAAGTGAGTAAATTCCCAAATTAATGCCTGCATCATTTATACCAGAAATTAACCATGGTCCACCAATAATAGCTTGTGCTTTACCCTCGTTAAACAGAGTATTTACAGTATTATAGTCACCGTCTGCCTGTAACTCAGCAAATTTCTGGTTATACACTATCGCTTCTTTTGTATTTTCATCATTTAAACCAGGTATTCCATCATCATTTATAATATAACCCCCAAATCCATATATAAAAGGTGAAACATTATAAGCGGTTGAGTGTTGATTAACTACTACGTAAGTACCTGCATTAACATCTGTATTTGCTACCATGTACGCATATAAGTCTTCTGTAGTTTGTGGTATTTCTCCTTCCCACAAATCCTTATTATACATAAACAATAAAGTCTCAAAATACAGTGGTAACAAATATTGTTCATCATTATACGAACCAGCTTCAACAGTCATTTCGAGCAAATCGTCATATACTGTTTCATCAACAATTTCTGTTAAAGGTGCTAATACATCCATTTCAACAAATGTTCCTAGGGAGTCATGCGCATACACATACATGTCTGGCCCATTTGCTTCATCTGAACCATAAAGTTTTATCTGATCAGTTAAACCAGATTTTTTTTCAAATTTGACGATAATTCCATCACCAGATAAATTATCATTTAATTGTTCTTCGATTACCTGCATAATTGATTCGTCTCCGTCATGCCAAACTACTAATTCTGTACTTTCTACAACTTCTTCCTCCGTTACTACAACTTCCTCTTTTTCTGTAACTTGTTCCTCTGTCGTGGTTTCACTCTGTCCACATGCCGATACTAGACACATGGTTAACATCATACTACACAACAATATTATCTTCTTTTTCATACTTTACCTCCTCGTAAAATTTTCGATGTCTTCTATATCTTTTTTATATCATAATTCCAAATCATACTCAATTTTTCAGATATAATTTGAGGTTAAATTTTAGTTAAACGCTTTCCTTATCAACAGAGTTTCTATCTGATTATGATATTTTTTGTTTGAATACAAATACCCTCCTATATTCACAGATATCAAGATAACCTTTACTATCGAAAAAGTAAACGAAAAAAGTATAATTCCAATTTTTCGTAAGTAAAAATATATAAGAATCGCATTGTACAACAAATGCGCAACATACATCTATTATCTGCTCATATTTCACTTGTAAAACTTCACCGATATGCCAATTACTTATACTCTTATAAATTTTATATCAGAAGTGTATTGTCTCTATATATGTAAAAATGATACAAGAACTTTAACTCATTATAGCAAGCAACGTGTAAGATTATAATTTGTGTTTAAACCAATTTTC
>JAWXVA010000092.1:0-9535 GCA_044425815.1 Eubacteriales bacterium | reverse complement strand
ACTCGACTCTGTGTTTCCTCTAATTCAAATGCGATATCCACTCCTGTCAATAAAATAGTGTGACACATCGGTATGATATCAGGTGTTCGCTTTGCGCCCATAATTCCAGCAATCTGCGCCGCACCTAATACATCTCCTTTTTTGTGTCCACCAGTTTTAATCAACTGGAATGTTTGTTCATTTATATAAACATAACCAATCGCTTCGGCAACTCGAACAGTGACGTCTTTACCTCCGACATCAACCATCGTTGCTCTTCCTTGATTATTAATATGTGTCAAATCCATGTTTTCTCCTATCCGTGTTCAAAATTCTCATCCAGTACGTTCTTTTCAGTTACACTGCGGTAGCCTTATATACTTTACCACTTGAATTTACTTTAGCATACCGTAATTCTTCTTTCAATAAGCACTCCACATCTTCTTGCAAATTATGATGTATTCCGCACATATCTGGGTAGCAGTCTTTCTGGTCTATTGTGATTTCTAGAACTGATTCGCCTACGCGAATCCTATCGCCACATCTTAATGAGCTAATACTACCTTCTAGACATAGATTTTCTCTACACTTCCTGAAACAAAATCCGCCATTCTTATCTTTCATCCACTCTTTTGCTCTGCTTCCAAGTAATGTCAATTGACGTTCTCCACCTTTGGCATATTTATCCCCCGCCATGCCTAAATCTTGGATTAACGTACATTCTTCTACTTGTTCTGCCCCAAGCTCATCGCTTCTGAATCTTGTAATCTCCTTGACGTCGTATCTGGGTACTAGCATTTTATGCACGCAACATTCTGGGGACTTTTGTATAGGCACAACATCAATTGTTCCATACAGTCCATCGTATTGCAACATTTTTCCATATGCAATGGTATCTAGACCAAGAATGATTTTGATACATTCTAATGCTTGCATAGATCCTATAATTCCTGCTGTTGCTCCTATCGTTGGTGTAATTCTCTTCGCAGTATTATTTTGAAACCCCATACATTCTAGGCAGGCATGCTCAGGACTTACTACTGTTACAAATCCATAAAAGTCTTGGATCCCTGCTTCTACAAGCGGTACTCTTGCTTTCATACATGCTTCATTCACAAGTAGTCTCGTCTCAATATTGTCTACGCAATCTACAACTACATCTACGGACGTTACTAGCCTATCCACATTGTTTAAATCTACACGTGTTACTTCTCCACATATTTTGACATTTGAATTCTGTACTTTCATACGCGCAACCGCCAACATAGCTTTGGGCTCTCCAATGTCTTCTTTCCTATAAATGAACTGACGATTCAAATTCGATTCACTCACAATATCTTCGTCAATCACTTTAATATCTCCTACTCCCGAGGCAGTCAAATAAGTCAGAACTGGGCAGCCCAAGCCACCTGCTCCTATTACAAGCACTCTCGCATCTTGTAATTTTGCTTGTCCCTCTATCCCAATTTGTGGAATTGCAATTTGCCGTTCGTAACGTTCTTGTTGATTCATAGCCATACCTCACATATAAATGCTTACTATATTTTTAAGTTTCTGTTACATACCTGATGTACTATTTTATTTCATACACAAAAAAACCAGATATAAATATCTGGACATCACAATTAAATGCAATCTCCTTTCCAAACGCGGGAGGCAGTATCGTTCCCAATACTACCCGTAGGTTGCTGGCTCCCGTCCACGACGTCGGAGCCAGCAACTCGGATATTACTTTATACTATTGTATTTCATGCGCTTTTCTCTGCGCGTATTACCCTGCTGCAAATAGAGGAATCACTAATAATACATCCTCGTCTTGCAATATGTATTCCTTCTGTTTTGGCCAACTGTTGATAACAACCGAACAATTCATAAAATGCTCCTTAACAGGAGTATTCTCCAAGAAATGTTCAATCGATTGACCTTGTGCATCCACTACCCAATATCCATCTTCATCTTTCTCGGGCATTAAGCTTCTGTATGGACCCATAAATTTTACTTTAACCATAAGCTGTCTGTTCCTTACTTAAATACAGGCTTTCTCTTTTCAGCAAATGCAGCTTTTCCTTCGAGCGCATCGTCTGTTGTCATACTAAATGCAAATAAGTCATTCTCATATTGTAATCCCATATCCATAGGCATGTTTTGAGAAGCTCTTAAGTTTTGTTTAATTAATTGCATTGCAGTGCCTGATTGTTGACTCATTGATTCTAACATGTTATCCACATATTCGTCAATTTCTTCTTGTGGAACGATTTGGTTGATAATCCCTAATCTAAATGCTTCATTTGCATCAATTTTCTTAGCTGTCAACACTAACTCTGCCGCTCTGTTATATCCGATTTGACGTGCAAGTAATTGTGTTGCACCACTACCTGATGTCCAACCATGTTCTACTTCTGATACCGCGTATACAGATGTCTCATCTGCAATACGAATGTCTGTCGCCATAAGAAGCTCAAGTCCACCACCTAGCGCATATCCTTTTACTTTTGCTACAACGGGTTTTCTGATATTTCTAATAGCTGCACAGTAATCATCTCGATTTCTCAATTGATATGGAGTACCGTATTGTCCTAGCATATTGATATCACTACCTGTTGAAAATGCACGTACTCCTTCACTAGCTAATAATACTACAGCAACTTCATCATCTCTGTTGATTTCATCTGCGATTCTATTCAGTTCTTCACCCATTGCTTTCGTAATTGAATTCATCTTTCTTGGACGATTAATAATTACTTTCGCAATCTTGCCTTCTTTTTTATAAATAATTCCTTCTTCTACTTCTGTCACTACTGCGTCAGACATGAGATACCTCTTCTTTCCCTACCTATTAATAAGTAACCATTCTTATGAGTTCTAGTTAATTATGTTTCTATCAATTGATTTATTGTAAGCCTTCATTTTCTCTACATTTTCTAATAAGTGCATTTAATTCTGCTACAAATGCCACCTTATCTCCTGTTCCGTCTGTTACGAACTTACGGATTCTAGCACCTGCCTCTGCTTGGAAATCAATATATCCAGCGAATCTAGGTCTTAATGAACCGTATTGTAATGTATCAAGTGTTGCTGCAAAGAAATCGTAACAATTTGCATTCACATAATCATCTGTCCATGCATCGATATGCCCTGGTTGTCCACCATCATCAAACATCGTTGTTTTTTGGTATTCTGGAATCGAAACCATATTTGCAAATTTCAATGCAGATTCTAAGTCTTTACATTGTGAAGAAATCGAAAGACCAACTCCACCAATCATACTGCCACATGGTTTATCTTCTGACATTGGCATGTTACCAAAACGAACTACATAATCGCCATAACCATCACGTGAATAATTCGAATATCCATATACCAATGGGCTGTACACGATTTCATTTTCTACATTCATCTTATCTAGCATATTAATTGGATCCATATTTGGTGATTCTTCATGAGCAACAGACAATACTTTTGTCAATAAATCTAGTGCTTTTACACCTACTTCGATAACTAAATCTTCTTCATTGCTCCAGAATAATACATCTTTACTAATTTGCGAGCACACTGTGAAGAAACTTGAATAAGCATGTACTGGAACAAATGGAATTGCGATTTTCTTGCCTTCTGGCAGTGCTTCTGCTAATGCAAATACTTCTTCCCATGTGGAAGGTTTTGTAAGTCCTTCTGCATCTAACATATCTTTTCTATATGCGCATACTTGCGCTGCAGCATCAAGCGGAATCGCATATTGATGTCCGCCATATGTATAACTCTTATAACTTTGGCCAACTGTTCCATCTTCTTGATTTTTCAAGAATTCTGCTGAAACATGATCTTCAAGTGGTGTTAATAATCCTTGTTTATGCGCAATCCCAATATGTGGGTGATCAATCATAATCATGTCATATTCGCTTGCAAGTTGATCGAGTGGAAATAATTCGAAATCGCTAAGACTTCTTGCATCCCACTTAATATCTACTCCGTATATCTCTTTAAATGTTTTGGCCGCCTCCACAAGTGGTTTTACTCCACGCTCATGGGACCATGTCATACCTTTTAATGTTTTCATATACAACTCCTTAAAATAATTAATCTAACAATCCAAATTCAGCATTGATTGCATCTGTATCTTCACCAAGAACTGGTGCACCTTTTGTTGCAAATAATGGTTCCCCATTAATTCGAAGTGGTGTTCTTGTTGTTTTAATCACTGTTCCGTTCTTTCTTACTACTTCTTGGAACATATCTGCACTAAGTGCTGGATCTGCTGCTACTTCTGCGATTGTGTTAACTTTTCCTGCCCAGAAGTCTGCTGGTTCTAATACGTCTAACCATTTTTGTGTAGGACCTGTCATTAAATGATCTGCTAGTACTTGTTTGATTTCATCACGGTTTGTGAACCATTCGTCTGAATCTGTGTATTCGCAAAGTTTAGGGCATTCTAATAATTCACCTAATTGTGTGATTGAACCCATCGATACACACATATATCCATCTGCTGTTTGGTATACGCCATATGGTGCTGCTAAGTAAGCATGTGCATTATTTACTGCACTACGATCTTGTAATTGATTACCGTTTTGGAAGAATGTTGTAACTGGTTCGAATTGTAAGTCGATTGCTGATTCTAATAAACTTGCTTCGATATGTGCACCTTCTCCTGTTTTGCTACGTCCGATTAATGCAGCTAAGATACCTTCGATTACGTTCATAGATGTAAGCATATCTGCTACAGCTAATCCCATAGGCATTGGGTTTTGTCCGTGGTTACCACTTAACCATGGGATACCTGCCATTGATTGTACAATAAGGTCTTGTCCTGGTTTTTTCACCAATGGTCCTGTTGAGCCATATCCTGTAACACTAGCGTAAATCATACCTGGATTAATTTTCTTAACATCTTCATAACCGATCCCAATTTTGTCCATGATTCCTGGTCTAAAGTTCTCAATCATAACATCCGCTTTTGCGATTAACTTTTTAACTTTTTCCACTTCGTCTTTGTCACGCATATTCACTGTGTAACTTTCTTTATTTCTGTTCATTGAGTGGTACACTGTACTATCACCATCTACGATTAAGTTGCAAAGTGTTAAACGTCTACTGTTATCTCCACCGTTTGGTCTCTCAATTTTGATAACTCTAGCTCCTAAATCAGCTAATTTGGTTGCAGCCCATGGTCCTGCAAGGTATTGCGCAAAGTCAAGTACAATAATTCCGTCTAATAATTTCATCTCATTTTCCTCCTAGAATGTTCTATATATGATTCTTTTTTCATTTCATATATAGAATGCGATTTTATATATTGATTGTATTATAATACTTTCCCTTGCTTTTTACAATAGTTTTTGTCCGATTTTTCTACTGTTTCAACTCTATTTATTTTCTTTATTATATCTTACTGCTTGTATTTCCGACAAAATTGAAACCGCTATTTCTGCTGGTGTTTCCCCACCGATATTGAGACCAACTGGGGTATGAATAAAATCTAGTTGTTCTTGTGTAAATCCACGCTCTAACAACTTATTAAATATAGATTTTATTTTTATAGGACTTCCCATCATTCCTATGTATGCAGCTTTCTTCTCTAACACTGCTGCTAAAGCTTCACAATCTTCTTCGTGTCCGTACGTAGAAACTAACACATAACTTCCTTCTGCTATTTCTGCATCTTTAATCCCTTGATAAAAATCAGGTATTAGCTCAAAGCAATCAGCATCTTTGACATTTTCTTTTGTAATATCTGTATCCCTTGTGTCCAAAACCGTAATGTGATAATTAATCAAACTCGCCATTTTAATTACAGCAGCACCTACATGTCCTGCACCGCATACTACAAGATTGGTGTTGCTTCTATATGATTCAATAAAGACAGAAATATTACCTCCACATGGTGAGATATCACTTTGGGCTTTATTTTCATACGTTTTGATAACTTTCTTGTTTTTCTTTAGAATTTCAATGGCATCATTTTTCACTTGCTCTTCTAATACTCCACCACCTACGGTTCCTGCGATAGTTCCATTTTCAAATACCATCATTTTACTTCCCACACTTCTTGGTGTCGCTCCATGAGTCTCTATTATCGTAGCCATTGCATACGCTTTATTATTCTTTTGTGCTTTTAATTGCTCTTCAATAATATTCATCCTACATTCCCTCCTATTCTTTCTAATCCTCTACTTATAATTTCCAATTCATTTTTATCACTTGCGTATCTATTTTCTAAAAAAATGCCAATTCACATTGACATTTTCTTGTTTATTCTATCTATTTTAATTCTGGTGCATAGCATACGCTTCGTCCTGTAGATTCCAGTTTCTCTACGCATAGCTGTGTTCCATATAATTCTGTTAAAAATTCAGCATTGATGATATCATTTACCTTACCTATTTGCATAGTACCTTGTTTATTAATTACTGCTACTTTACCGCCAAGTAATAAGGCATGATCAGGGTTGTGGGTTGTAAATACCACCCCATATCCTTGTTTTTTTAATTCTTTGATTAATTTAAGCACTCGAATCTGATTCCCGTAGTCCAAATGCGAGGTAGGCTCATCCATCATGATATACGAAGGTTTTTGTGCTAACACCCTAGCAATGGACACCTGCTGTCTTTCTCCGCCACTTATTTGACGGTAGGATTGTTCCACTAGATTGCTGATTCCCATTTGCTCTATTGCTCTTAATGCAATATCATAATGTACTTGCTCTGGCCTTGAAAATGTACCAATTTGAGGAGCGCATCCTGTCACCACGTATTCCAATACACTGAAGTCAAATGTAGATTCTATTGTTTGTGGAACATACCCCAATAGTAACGCTAGCTCTCTTGCACCTATTTCCTTTTGTTTATGACCATCATATCGTATTTGTCCAGAGGTTTGTCCCAGCAATCCTGCTACCGTATTCAAAAGAGTCGTCTTTCCTGCCCCATTTGGTCCCAAAATTGTTAGCACTTCGTTTTGCTCTATATTCAAGTTAATATCTTGAAATATAATACGTTCTCCATATTGTACTTTTAAATCTATTACTTCTATACTCATAGTATTTTCGCTTTCTGTCTGTATAATAACCAAGCATAAAATGGTGCTCCTACCAGACCCGAGAGTATTGACAATGGAATTTCCAGTGTCGTTAATGCTCTTGCAAATGTATCTATGATTAGCAAAAAGGATGCGCCTAACACCATTGTTACTGGTAACATTTTGGTATTATCTGATCCTGCAATCATTCTTCCAAAATGGGGAATGACCAATCCTATCCAACCAATCGTTCCACTAATACATACTGCACTCGCTGTTAGTAAACTAGCGCAGACAATTGCAATGCCTCTTAACAATTTCACATTCACCCCAATTGACTTCGCTTCTTGCTCCCCAAAAGACAAAATATTTAATTGCCACGATATAGCAACCATAATAATCAAACACACTATCATAATAGGAACAACGGTAAGTAACTGACCATACGTAATAGTAGACAGACTTCCCATTTGCCAAAAAACAATGGACGATAATTCTGTCTGCTCTTCTGCAAAAAATTTAATTACACCTAATAACGACGTCATAAATCCACTTACGATAATTCCAGAAAGAATCAACATCATATTGGATGAATTTTTAAGCATCTTGGGTAGCGATGTCGCTAGTGCTACTGCCAACATTCCACCACAAAACGCAAAGAATTGCGTTCCTTGTGTCCCAACGCTTAATATAATTGCTAATGCTGCTCCTGTACTAGCTCCTGATGATACCCCTAATAAATCTGGTGACACCAGTGGATTCTTAAACGCACTTTGGTACACTGCTCCCGAAACTGCAAGCGCCATCCCTATGAACAACGCTCCAAGTACACGTGGTATTCTGACATAGAATACCACGCTTTCCATTATTTCATTTCCTTCTATACCAAGTGCTTTTGTAACTATTGCTCTTATAGTATCAACTGGATTCATGCTGTAACGTCCAACACTCATCGCACTAATTATAATTATTAACAATAATAGTGTTAAACTAGAAAGTAATTTGATATATTTTTTTCTATCTGGCATAGTCTTATTCTAATCCCATTTCCTCTGCTGTAAATGTTTGACCATATACTAAATCATAATATTCATTTGCATCTTCTACTACTTCTTCAAGCGTATATAATTCTGGGTATAAATTTTGAATTAACCATGTTAGTCCCATAGCTGCTGATGGTGTTGGATAATCCCAAGGCTCAAGTGCTGATGGGAATTGATATACTCTTCCTTCTTTTACAGCATCAATTTCGCTCCACGCTGGATCACTAAGAACATCCTCCACTGTGTAACTTGCAAATACTGGCACATAAATTACTTCTGGATTCCAACCAATAATTTCTTCTACCGATACTTCTACGAAGTCTCCTTCACCCTCTACGTCTTTTGCAACATTTTCAGCGCCTACTGTTTCTAACATTACTGATTGCAACATAATTCCATTTGCAACTGATAATGCTGTAGATCCTCCTAAATATAATGCGCGAGGACTTTCTTCTATTGTCTCTGCTACAGCTTTTGCTTCTTCAATTTTCCCTTCAAAGAAAGAAATAATTTCAGCTGCTCTTTCATCTTCACCTAGAATAGTTCCCATTGTTTCAAGTGAATACACGATTGTTTCATAGCTTTCTGTATTTGGTAAGACTACTGCCGCTGTAATTCCCACTTCAGCAAATTGATCTACTTGTGCTGCGAAACGCTCTGGTAAAATCGCAAAATCCGCACCTTGTGCAATACATTCTTCATAATTAATTTCAGATCCTGTACCGATTTGAACCACATCATCTAATTCAGGGAATACATATGAATACAATCCACTTGCCATTTCTTTATTTCCAAATCCTGCGATATATTTACCACCGCCACCGATAATAACGGCAATATTAAGCGTTGGATTATGTGTTCCAACTAATTTAGTCGCTGGTTCGTCAAGTGTAATTTCATTTCCCGCAAGATCTGTAAAAGTAATTCCTGTTTCTTCCACTACTTCTTCTGTCACTTCTTCAGCCACTTCTGTAGCCACTTCTTCTGTTACTTCTGTAGCCACTTCTTCTGTCACTTCTTCTGTCGAAGCTCCACATCCTGCTAATAACGATATCGTCATTGACATTCCCACTAATAATGCTACTAATTTTCTACTTCTGTTCTTCATCTTTCTTCTCCCTTTTTCTTTATAATTATTTCTGTTTCTTCTATATTAATAAAGAAACTTCTACAAATAAAATAAAGCTATCAGAAGATAGCTAGACACACAAATAAAACATATGCGTTCCACTTCTTCTCACAATGGAAGGTATATGCGTTTCCACATATGCCCCGTTTCATCTGCATAGCCTAAACCTTAGCTCAATGAAATCCAAAGTACTTTACATATTCACCTACAAATTTACCATATTTATACCACAAAGTCAATTTATATATAGTATGAATAATTTTCGCTGTACGCGAAAATTCCTATTAGGAGCAAAAAATCACTCCAAAATTATCCATGCGCCCCCCAAATCACTACTATTTTTTTATAAATTTTTTCATGAATTTGTTTT
>JAWXVA010000091.1:0-9694 GCA_044425815.1 Eubacteriales bacterium | reverse complement strand
TGATGTACAACTACTCTATACTTATGAACAAATTTCAGAATAAGAGGGGTAATAAAATGTACGATTTAAACAACAAAATATGTGTCATTGCTGGATCTTCATCCGGTATCGGCAAAGAAACTGCTTTGCAATTCAGTCGCTCTGGTGCCACTGTAATCTGTGCAGCTAGACGCCAAGAAAATTTAATAGAATTGGTTACTGAAATCGAATCTGAAGGTGGTCAAGCCGAAGCAATTCCTTGTGATTTCAAAGATCCATCTTCCGTAGAACACATAGCTTCCTATGTAAAAGAGAAGTATGGAAGAATCGATGTATGGGTAAATGGCGTCGGTGTGAATAATGCCATGGGTGTCACTTGGGATTTGAGCTACGACGAATGGTTCGCAGATGTAGACGGCAACTTAAGAACTTGCTATCTCGGTACAAAGTGTGCGATTAATGTCATGAAAGACCAAGGTTTTGGACGTATCATCAACATGTCAGGCGGTGGAGTTATTCGTCCCGAAATCTATAATAGTGCTTACGCTTGCTCTAAGACCGCTCTTGTAAGATTTACAGAGTGTATCGCTCTTGAATTGCAAAAAGAAAATATTCCAATTAAGATATTTGCATTTAACCCAGGTCTCGTTAGAACGGAAAGGACCGCCGACTTAGTCAACCTTGAAGCAACTAAGAAATTCATGCCAGGAATCATTGATAAAATCAAAAACGATGATGCAACTCCTATCCATATTCCAGCGCAATTTATGGCATTTATAGCAACTGGAGCAGTGGACAAACTAGATGGGTGCTTGATTATAACCGAAATGGATAAAGACTATCTTATTGCACATGCTGATGAAATTGTGGCAAATAAATCATATAAGATTCATGTGCGTGATTTGCAGTAAAGTGATTTCTCAGATTTTAAATGTGTTTCGAGACATATATAGCGTGATGCTTGTGTTAGAAATTACTATAATACAGCAAGAAGTCTGCACAGCTGTTAAAAAGCGGAATAGGGGAATTGCACACTTTAGTGGTTTTAAATAGCTCGTGCAGACTTCTTGCGTAAATATAGAATATTCTTTTTATCACTTGCATTTACCAAAGCAATCCACTATACTAAACCCAAAGCATAACCGTTCTATTTTTCTACCACATCTCGTGGAATCTAGAATCATTTCTTAATGTCAATTCAGAACAATTCGTGCTTATTACTCAACTTATTAATCAACATAGGCAGGAATCTGAAGCAGACATGACTAATAATATATGCAGATACATTACGACGTTATATATATGCATACTATTAGAATTTCTACGTGTATTTTCCTGCACATCAAAAGGAGGATGCATGACATCAACAGAAACCAAGAACCAAGATATTATTCAGAAGAACTTCTGGGAGAATCCCGAACATTTTGCGGATGTATTTAATACCATTTTGTTCAAAGGAGAGACTGTATTAATACCAGAAGAATTACAGGAGCTAGATTCAAATGTCTCTCGAATCATTGAACTTCCAGAACTCAACAAGGGACTCGTAAGAATACGTGATGTAGTCAAACGAGCACCAACAGGGCAGACATTTATGATATTAGGTTTAGAAAATCAGACCTATGTAAATTATGCTATGCCACTACGTACTTTAATTTATGATGCAATGGGGTATTTAAAAGAATGTGAAACAATTGCCCAGAAAAGGAAAGGGGAACAAGGGCTGACTAGTTCAGAGTTCTTATCCAAAATGAGGAAAGAAGATCGTCTATCCCCTATTGTTACATTAGTAATTTATAGTAACGATGAACCTTGGGACGGACCACTCACACTTATGGATATGTTAGAGGATGTTACTCCAGATATTACTCCCTACATTACTCAGCATCGCATCAACTTACTGCAAGTAAGAAAAAGTAGTGAATACCATTTTAGTAATCCCGATGTGGAGAAGGTATTCTCTATCTCACGAGAACTATTCGAGGGAAATATCAAGAAAGTACGAGAACAGTATAATGACGAAAGTTCGACAACAGAGGTTATTCGCATGATAGGAAGTATAACAGGAACTACGACATTTATGGATTCAAAAGAAGGAGGCACAATTACTATGTGTAAAGCAATGGATGCGTATATCGCAGAGAAAGAAACTACTGCCAAGATTGAAATGGCACAACAGATTATTGACATGGCTGGTATGGATGCAGATGCCACTGCATTTGTGGAGCAAATCAAAGATGAGAAAGATATGATGTGCACTGCTATGAGGGAATATGTCACTGAGAAAGAAACTACTGCCAAGATTGAAATGGCACAACAGATTATTGACATGACTGGTATGGATGCAGATGCCACGGAATTTGTAGCGCAAATCAAAGATGAAAAAGATATGATGTGCACTGCTATGAGGGAATATGTTGCAGAGAAAGAAAAGACAGCAAAGATTGAGGGAATTATCAATACTATGCTCAGTATCAATTCCACCCAAGAGCAAATCATCAAACAAATAACGACACAGATGAGCATTTCTGAATCAGACGCTCTCACTTATATTACATACTAATTAGCTATTGTAGCTAAATGAGGTGGAACCATTGGTTCCACCTTAATTGGATTAACTACAATTCGCTTGATAAGTAAATCGCATATACATTTTTCAGCTTATTATTCTCAACTTCTTCGTAAACTACTCTTACCGATTCGCCTATAATAAAACTGGAAACATCACAATCCCTGATTACTTCTACCGTATTAATTTCGATTATTTCTCCAACTTGAGCTATTACCTCGTCATACGCAATATCTATTTGCACTTGCAGCTTATTATCCACAATACCTACAACAGTTCCATCCAAATATTCTTGCCCACTTTCTATATTGATTTTCGGTAGAATACCTATAATCAGTATTACAAAGATGAGGATTCCAATACTAATTTTAATTTTACTTGATTTCATATTCCGCCTCCTAAAAATAGTGATGCATTACCTCATAAGCTCCCTCTTCTCTTATCTTCTGCAGATACATAACCACCATCTCTTCAAATCCTTCTATCTCTGCCAGGTTCTCTCCCCAGAATTCCAAGTTTGTGCATACCGCATGTACCAATTCCTTGACAGTGTCATTCTTATGAGCATGATAGAATTCTAATATATTTCTATCGTCTTTAATAATATATTGATTATCTCCTCGTGTTGCCACTAAGCCTTCTTCTATCAATTCATGACCTGAATAAAAATCAATATAAAATGCAAAAGAAGCAATAATACAGTTTGGTAATTTATTATATCTTGCCACGTATTCTTTGAGTGATGGCATAACTCTCGCTCTCCATTTCGAGGTAGAATTCAGTGTGATAGCTAATAATTCATGATCAATAAATGGATTCTTGAATCGTTCTGTAACAGAATACGCAAATGTCTCAAGTTCGTCTTTCGGTAAATCTAATGTAGGTATAATTTCTTCAAAAATTGTTTTATTCATGAAGGATTGAATGACCTCATCTTCCATACAATCACGAACAATATTCTGGCCTCCTTTATATGCACCTAATACAAATGAAGTATGAGCGCCATTTAAAATGCGCACTTTTCTTTGTTTATAAGGTTTATGATTATCCGTAATAATTACAGGTAGTCCTGCTTCTTCAAATGGCAATTCTTTTTTTAAGGACTCCGGCCCTTCAATAACCCAAAAGCCAAAGATTTCTCCTGTATCAATCAATTGATCTTCATATCCTAATTCCTCACAAAGATCCGCAGCTTCACTTCTTGGATACCCTGTCACTATACGATCCACTAATGTTGAGCAAAAAATATTTTCATCATTTAACCATGCTATGAATTCTTTGCCTAGTTTCCACTGTTCTGCATATTTCAATACACATTTTTCTAGTTCTTTCCCATTATCATCAATCAATTCGCATGATAAGATCACAAATCCTTTTCCCTTCTCTTGTCCATATTCCATAAATCTACGATACATAAATTGAGTCAATTTACCTGGATAGCTGCTTGCTGGTTCGTCTGTAATATTACAATGTTCATCATACACAATTCCAGCTTCTGTTGTATTACACGCGATATATCTTAAATCTGGATTATTTGCACATTCTAATAAACTCTGAAAATCTCTATATGGGTTGATACATCTACTTACACACGAAATTACACGCTTATCATTTACTTTCTGTCCATTCTCAAAGCCGCGCAAAAACAGTGTGTATAACCCGTCCTGTTCATTAATAATTTGTGATAACCCTGGTGCAATCGGCTGACACAAAACTACTTTCGAATTAAAATCTGCTTTTTCATTCATAACATCTACAAAATAGTCAACAAAAGCACGCAGGAAATTTCCTTCCCCGAATTGTAATACCCTCTCTGGTGCTTTTTCTAATAAATACCCTGAATACCTTTGTTCTTGTAAAGTAGCATAATTTAATCGTCCCATACTTCCTCCTCAAAATAGAAATTTTTTGATTTACTTTATTATTTTATAATTTCTTTCTAATGCTATTGCATGATTCCATATCTTATAAAGTTACACCTTGTTTAAATATTGCCATGTCATGAAATCCTTGTTCTTCTGCTTTCACTTTTTTTCCTGATGCAACATCTATTACATACTGAAACATTCTCTCCGCCAAGTTTTCTAACGTCTCATTCTCAACTAGCGTTCCACAATTAAAATCAATCCAATTATTTTTTTTATTATTTAATGTTGAATTCGTAGATATCTTCACAGTTGGTACTGGACACGCAAAAGGTGTTCCTCTACCTGTAGTAAATAATACAATATGTGCTCCTGATGCCGCTAGTGCAGTCGATGCAACTAAATCGTTCCCCGGTGCACTTAATAGATTCAATCCTCGAATTGCTACTGGCTCACCATAATTTAATACACCTCGTACCATAGCACTTCCTGACTTTTGAGTACATCCAAGGGATTTATCTTCTAGTGTCGATATTCCACCTTGCTTATTCCCTGGTGATGGATTTTCGTAAATCGTCTGATTATGATTAGTAAAATATTGTTTAAAATCGTTAATCAATTCAACTGTTTGCTCAAACAATTCTTCTGTTTCACAGCGATTCATTAGTAGAGTCTCTGCGCCAAACATCTCTGGAACCTCTGTAAGAATTGTGGTTCCACCTTTTGATATTAAAATATCTGAAAAGACTCCCACCGTAGGATTTGCTGTAATTCCAGATAATCCATCTGACCCACCACATTTCATTCCTATTATTAACTCTTTGCAATCTATCGGCTCTCTGTTGTCTTCCTCTATAACCATTGCCAATTCTTCTATGATATGGAGTGATTCTTCTATCTCATCCTCCCACTCTTGAGCCACTAAAAACTTCACTCGATTTTCATCATAATCACCGATGAATTTTTTTAGTTCTTCTACATTACTATTCTCACATCCCAATCCAAGCACAAGTACACCTCCTGCATTTGGATGATTTATTAAATCCGCCAAAATAGTTCTCGTATTATCTTGATCTTCTCCCATTTGTGAACACCCATACGGATGCGGAAATGCAACGATTTCGTCAATACTTCCTTTCACAAATTTTTGTGCCCTTGTTGCAATCGTAGTTGCTACATTGTTCACACAGCCTACTGTTGGAATGACCCAAATTTCATTTCGAATACCTACTTTCCCATTCGTTCTCCGAAATCCTTGAAAATATACAGTCCCACTATCTTCCGATGGTTTCACAACTTCTTTACGATAAGTATAATTTAATACATCTCCCAAACTCGTATGCACATTATGTGTATGTACCCAACTTCCTGCCACTATGTCGTTCTTTGCAATGCCGATAGAATACCCGTATTTTATCACCGCTTGATTCTTATCCATATCTCTCAACAAGAACTTATGACCTTGTGGGATATCTTCTACTAATGTCATTTCAAGAGAATCTAATTGAATCTTCTTCCCTTTTTCAAGTGGTGCGAGCGCCACAGCCACATTATCATCCTTATGAATTTTTATGTATTCTTGCATCTTCCACCTCCGTATGTAAGCACTTACATTTAGTTTACGTCACCTTTTAGATTTTTGCAACTATTTATATCTAAATCTATTGATTTATTCATCATATTTATATACAATAGTAATTAATGTAAGTACTTACAAGTTTATCATATTCAGGAGGAATTCACATGAAAAAATTCTTAGATACAGACTTTTTACTTTGCACTGATACAGCAAAAAAATTATACCACGAATACGCAGCGACAATGCCCATTCTAGACTACCATTGTCATATCAATCCCAAGGAAATATACGAAGACAGACAATTCGAGAACATCACCCAAGTATGGCTAGGTGGAGACCATTACAAATGGAGACAAATGCGTTCAAATGGAATTGAGGAGAAATACATTACTGGTGATGCTTCTGATTACGAGAAGTTTATCAAATGGGCTGAAACCTTAGAATTAGCGATCGGAAATCCACTCTACCACTGGAGCCATTTAGAGCTCAAGAAATACTTTGGTTACGAAGGATATTTAAATTCTTCCACTGCGGATGAAGTATGGAATATCTGTAATGAACGATTGCAACAGCCAGACTGTTCTGTTCGAAAGTTAATCCAAAATTCAAACGTCACACTTATTTGTACGACAGACGATCCAATCGATTCATTAGAATGGCACACTAAAATTGCCGCAGACGCAAGTTTCGAGGTACAAGTATTACCTGCATGGCGTCCTGATAAAGCAATGAATATAGAGAAACCAGATTATCTAGAATATATCAGCAAATTAAGCGATATTAGTGGTCACTCTATCACTTCTTTTGAAGATTTAATTGATGCATTATGTATTCGTATGGATTTCTTTGCATCTGTTGGATGCTCTGTATCCGATCACGGACTTGAGTATGTGATGTATATACCATCTACAAAAGAAGAAATAGAAGCAATTTTCTCTAAAAAATTCAATGGTAACACTATTACAAGACAAGAAGAACTAGCCTTTAAAACAGCTTTTATGCTTGCTGTTTCCAAAGAATATCACAAGAGAAATTGGGTAATGCAATTACATTATGGTTGTAAACGAGACAACAACTCTTTGAAATATAATAAATTAGGAGCTGATACAGGATTTGATTGCATCAACAATTACGCCCCATCATCCGAGATGGCTGATTTATTAAATCAAATGGTTACTACTGACGAATTACCTAAGACAATTCTCTATTCTCTTAATCCTCAAGATAATGCTGCTATAGGTTCCATCATTGGTTGCTTCCAAGATGCTTCTACCATCGGTAAAATCCAACATGGTAGCGCTTGGTGGTTTAATGATCACAAATTAGGCATGATTGAGCAAATGTCCACACTTGCTAATTTAGGATTACTAGGAAATTTTATAGGTATGCTTACAGATTCACGTAGCTTTTTATCTTATACAAGACACGAGTATTTCCGACGTATCTTATGTGAATTAATTGGAAGTTGGGTTGAAAACGGGGAATACCCTGAAGATTATGAAACATTGAGTAAAATCGCCAAAGGGATTTCTTATGATAATGCTGTGAAGTATTTTGGATTTGATTTGTAATACCAGTAAAGAGAGGTTTATCAAGACAAACCTTCTAAATAAATTGAACTCGACATAATCTGCCGAGTTCAATTTATAATTTTTTTAATTAGCTTTGATTAGGGATATAACGTACTAAAAATCAGTAGTACAACGCCTTATCAGTTCTCCTTGTAGACATATCTCTCCCTCTACCTCTTCACTTCCTCCAAGAACTCCCAATAATTTTTCTATTGTATATCTGCAAAGTTCTTTTCCTTTACTATCTACGCTTGATAATTCTGGTTCACAGCATTCTGCTAAAAACGAATTATTATACCCAATGACTTTCAAGTCTTTTGGTACATTTATTTGTGCTGCCTTTGCATATTTGAGGATTCCTACCGCCAAACTATCCTCTGTTGCAACCACACCATCAAACACTATATCTTTTTTCGTTAAGAACAAATCTCTAACATGATAAATTTCATTTTTCACAAACACCTTCATTTCTCCAAGTACCGGTTGATTATGATCTCGTAGTGCTTGTTCATATCCATGCATTTTCTGAATCGCACTATAAGAATTAGAATTATGAAGAAATAGGATATTTGTACAATTATGATTCAGCAATGCTGTTGTTGCCTCATAAGTTGATTGATAATCATCACAGCACGCAGTGTACACATTTTCATATGGTAAAGAGCCATTTACTAGAAAAACAGGTACTGATTTCGCTGTTTCTTCTATATAAGAAGTTTTCTTAGACGCATTCCCATCGTCTGCATACGTAGATCCTATCAGAATCAATGCATCTACCTTTTTACTCATCAGCACTTGAACGCATTCTTCTTTTTGCTCTTGCTTATACCCACTGCACATCAATAGCGTCTGATATTCATACTGTTTTAATTCTTCTTCAATCGCTCCTACGGCTCTTGCCATATATAAATCTGAAACATCTGGACACACTATTCCGATGGTCTTCATACTTCCTAGACCCAAACTTCTTGCAAATGCATTCGGTGTGTAGCCCTCGCATTCCATTATTTCCAATACTTTTTTCTTAGTCTTCTCACTCACATTCGGACTATTATTCACAACACGAGAAACTGTTGCAATGGATACATTTGCTAATTTCGCAATATCATATATATTCATAGTATCTTCACCTTGTCATTCTTACTAATCATTTCACAATTTGCTGCATAACTATCATACATAAATAATAATATCACGATACTGCGGCTCTTTCTATACACATTTTAAAATATTCTGCTATCACTTTTCCCAAAATCATACATACTCATAGATATTCAAAAGGCAACCTCTAATAAGTGAGGTTGCCTTGCATATTAAAGAATAACTTTCTTACCTGCTTTTAATACTAATTCAACATTTGTTAATTTTTCAATATCCTCATCTGGATTCCCCTTAACTGCTAAGATATTAGCTTTCTTTCCCACTTCCAAAGTTCCTACCTTATCATCTATCATAAGAATTTCCGCGTTGTTCTTAGTTGCTTGGATCAAACAATCCAGCGGAGAATATCCTGCATCTCTAACACGCGCACGGAACTCATAGATTCCATCTCCATGACTACCTTCATATACACCTGCATCTGTTCCCCAACCAATTTTAACACCCGCTGCATAAACTGCCTTAGCGCCTTCAATTTGGATATCACGCATAGCCTTAGCCTTGGATACATAATGTTCTGGTCTACCTTCAGGGAATTCGATAAAGTTTGTAAGTGGTGCCAAAGTAAGCATTGGATATGACTCAGTTGTATTTAGGTACATTTGAATACATTCTTCATCCATTATTGATGAATGTTCAACAGTTCTTACACCGCAACGGACACACATTTTAATTGCATCAGTCCCATGACAGTGAACTGCAACATGCAAGTTTAGAAACTTTGCAGCATCACAAGCAGCTTGTAACTCATCTTCCATTATAATAGCAGCTCCAGGTGTTCCGCCTGGATTCATTACGGCTCCTGTTCCCATGATTTTTATAAATTGAGCACCTGCTTGGTACTGAACTCTTACTGCTTTTCTAAACTCCATTGGACTATCTGCCTCTAAATATAAATCGCCAAAGAAATTATTTCCCATTTCAGTAGGTGTTAATATTCTACCAGATGGCATAATATCTGGTCCAACTACCA
>JAWXVA010000090.1:0-9774 GCA_044425815.1 Eubacteriales bacterium | reverse complement strand
ATAGTGACCAAGAACATCAAAAACAACTATTTTGTATAGCAGCACCAGTTTTCGATCATAGAGGTCAAGTGGCATCAGCAATCAGTATTTCGGGATTATATAAGGATGCAGAGACTTGCAAGGACGAGAGAGATGATTTAAGAAAAATGGCAGAAGAGATATCGAGAGATATTGGATTTACAGGAATATACTAGAGGATAAAATAAGAACGAGATTCAAGGGGATTAATACCCTAGAATCTCGTTTATTTCGTCTAATATATTAGTCGCAATTTCAAGCGCGGTATGTGCATCTTCTTTTGATACCACAACGTAGTTATCACCAGGATATCTAGCATCAAAATAGAAATCTCCGAGCCACTTACACTCCATAGAATTTAGTTTGCTATCTGGGTAACGTTCTTTAATCTTGTTAACCAGAACGCGTAGATTATGTGTGCGAAGAATCGGGATACAGGAGCTATCATCAACAAACTTTTGTTCAATGACTTCTTTAAGGAATTTCTCGGCACTTTGCGCTAAAATGGCAACCATAGAATTATAATTATTAGCGCGTTCACATAGTGGCAAGCTATCTTTTGCATATAAATAGTCATCATATCCGATGCTATAATAAGAATTCTTTTCTTTCATAATAGTATTCCTTTCTTAATTTCTATATAAATATTAGAGATAGGATTTATATATGGTACAGCACAAGTCCATCTTTTTTTACTTGGGTAGTAAAAAGTCTTGTAGAGTTTTCGTACTGCTCATGCGTATAGAAAATCGCATCCGTTCCCACACCGTCAAGTTCCTCTTCAAGAACACTAGCAATCTCACCGCGACTAGCACGATCCAACTGTTCTGTAGTAATAATAAGTAAATCGACATCACTTGTTACACGCAATTCATTTCTAGCACAGCTCCCAAATAAAATAATGGATTCTAACTGAGGAATCTCGCGAGAAAATATATAATCTACACTAGAGAGAAGCTTTTGTTCGAATCTATTAGGTAAATGTAATGATTTGATTGTATCCATAGTTGTCGCTATTTTAGAATCTAGCATTAGAAACCCTCCCTGAAAATATACTAATGCCATTTTAGCACAGATATCTTATGGATTCTAGAGGATATCAGAAAAAGGAGAACGAATCTCGCCCTCCCTTATATCTACATAGCAAATCATTTAATTATTTGTTAAAGAAGTATTTATCTTGATTTTGGAATACTTCAACCATTGCCAAGATATTTTCTGGTGGAACGTCAAAGGCAAGCGCATGAGTAGGAGCGATGATATAACCGCCACCTTTTGCAGTAAGGTTAAACATTCTTACGGCTTCTTCTCTTACTTCTTCAGGTGTCATAAATGGCAAACATTGTTGTGTGGAAATACCGCCCCAGAAACACAATTTGTCACCATATAATCTCTTGATTTCTTCTACGTCATATACTTCAGGTTGGAATGTTTGGTAAACATCTAATCCAATTTCGATAAGATCAGGGAATAATTCATGACAGTCGCCGCATGAATGTTGCATTACATATAAGCCCTTTTCTTTAACTTTAGCATATAATCTAGCCATCTGAGGTTTGATGTAATGTCTCCAATGATCAATCCCCATGATTAAGCCCTTTTGTTGACCCCAGTCATCACCAAAATAGATTCCATCAAAATCATATTCTAATGCAATATCAAGTAAATGACAGTAATAATCGCCGATTTTTTCAAAGAAAGCTTCTGTCTCTTCTGGGCAGATAATCATATCACATAAAATATTTTCCATGCCACACATTGCCCAAGCACGCTCATACATTAAGAATCCGAATCCATACATGATAAAACGATCATCTGCTTCTTTGTCTTTTGTCAATTCTTCACATTCGGCACGAAGTCTTGCTTCGTCAGGAATAGGAAATTCATAGTCAGAATCTTCTAAATCTTCGATTAAATCATCATCAGGAATTCCAATATCTTTATCTGCGCCGTTTCTATTCCATACGACACCAAATTCATCGCGAAAGTAACCTGGTTTATCTGGTAATTCGGTAGGCCATCCCCAATATTGTTTGTAGTGTAGATATTCTCCCAACTTATGCTCAATCTCTGTATCGCCTGTATATTCAATTAATTGCTCTAATGCCTGCTCTGTAAAGTCAAGATGGTATGGAATAGGATTGGTTTCTTTGTGGTTCAACATCTGAATCACGGTTTCTCTTCTTGTCATTATCATTCTCCTTCATTCAGTCTTTCTTTGTACTTTCTTACATAGTAATCATTTGTAACTATCATAACAAGTTTAACAAGGGAAAAGTAGTAATTTTTTTGCGTTCTTTGTAACTTTTTTACTTTTTTAAAATTCCAAAAAAAATACAATAAATATATAAAAGGTTTTAGTTGATTGAAAAAAAGTTTGTTAAAATGCAGTTATTATTAAGAAAATGGAAAGGAGAATGTAATATGAAAAAACCAATTGAGATATATGTGGTTTCAGGTTTTTTGGGTTCAGGGAAGACGACATTTCTAACGCAGTTTATAGATTCATTCTCGGACAAGAAGGTCGGAATTCTAGTCAATGAGTTAGGGGCGGTAAGTATCGATGGAATACTAATTGAGCAAAGTGGGATTCAGATGAGAGAGATTACAAGTGGTTCTATCTATTGTTATTGTAAACAAGGAGATTTTATCAAAGTGTTAAAATCATTTTCGATGACAGATATAGATGTGCTAATTATTGAAAATTCAGGAATGGCAGATCCTTCCAATATTCATGGGCTATTAAAACAAGGTGAAGAAGTGGCTGGAAGAAGTTACGACTACAAGGGTGCGGTATGCATTTTAGATGCGATGACATTTCTCAATCATGTAGAAGTGCTACCGTCTATTGGGAATCAAGTGAAATGCAGTAATTTCATTATCATTAACAAAATTGATATGGTAACTGAAGCACAATTACGGAAATGTAGAGCGAAAATACTGGAAATAAATGAAGAAGTGAATGTGATAGAAGCGGTGTACTCACAAGTACAAATGGAGGAAGTAAAGAAACGGTTAGTGGATAACGGATATGATGCAGAAACAACGAACAAATGCTATAACAAGTTTATGTCATATGCGATAGAGTGTGATAAGAATGTTACAGAAGAAGAAATCACGAAATTTGTAGAATTAGTAAAAGATAAATTATATCGTGTGAAAGGATTTGCAAAGATAGAGACAGGGTGGCTGCAGATAGATGCCATGGAGAAACAGGTGCTTATTAAAGAAGTGAACTTGCAGAAAAAGCAAAAATTAGATAAAACGCGTATTGTAGTAATAGGAAGAGATGAAACGGAGTTTAAAGAATGGTTATTAGCGATGTGGAAAGAATCAGTTGATACATTGCCAAAGATATATGAGTAGGGTACTAGATAAAAGAAAGATTGATGTATAAGAAGAGGAGATTAGGGTGATGAATGCTAGAGAACGAGTATTAAATGCAATACAATGTCAAGAAGTGGATAGGATTCCGTGGGTGCCTTTTGTGGGATGTCATGCTGCTAAATTGATAGGAACAGATTGTGAAACGTATTTTAATAGTGAAGATATGATTGTTGAAGGTGTGAAAAAAGCATTTGAATTATACAGACCAGATGGATTACCTACGATGTTTGACCTTCAATTGGAAGCAGAAGCGATGGGGTGTGGACTTACATATGCAAAAGAAAATCCACCAGCAGTTTCTACACATGTAATGGAAGATGGAGCGAAATTAGAAGAACTTAAGATTCCAACAGAAGAGGATGGACGTTTCCCAATTGCACTCGGTGCAACAAGAAGAATTGTAGAAGAATTGGGGGATAAAATGGCAGTGTATGGTTTGATAACAGGACCATTTACTTTGGCACTTCATTTGAAAGGCACAGATATTTTTTATGATATGATTGATGAACCAGAAGAGGTAGAGGAAGTGATGGAATTCTGCCAAAAAGTAGCGATACAGACAGCGAAGATGTATATAGATGCAGGGGTAGATATTGTGGCACTGGTAGATCCAATGACATCCCAGATTTCACCAAGTAATTTCGAGGATTTTGTTGCTCCGTACTGTACGGCTGTATTTGATTATATTCACTCAAGAGGGAAATTAGGTTCGATGTTCGTGTGCGGAGATGCAACTAGAAATATCGAGGCAATGTGTCAGATTCACACAGATAACTTATCAGTAGATGAAAACTGCGATTTACAATACGTGGTAGATATAGCTAGGAAATATAACGTATCTGTAGGCGGGAATATCAAATTAACATTAACGATGCTGTTTGGAACCCCTTATGACAATATGCAGGACGCACAAGAATGTATGCAAATAGGTGGGCACAAAGGATTTATCTTGGCGCCAGGCTGTGATATGCCATATGCGACGCCAGAAGAAAATGTTTTAGCAGTAACGAAGACAGTGCATGGAGACATAGAAGATATATTTAAAGACGGAGATGTAATGGATGGTGTAGAATATGAATTACCTGATTATGCAGCATCAGAAAAAGTAATCATTGACTGTATTACATTAGATTCCTTGGCGTGTGCCGCTTGCCAATACAATATGGAGGCAGTATATGCAGCGGCGACATCGGTGATTGATAAGGTAGAAATTATTGAACATAAAATCAAAGAAAAAGAAGGGGTAGTATGTATGATGAAGCTTGGTGCAACACAAGTACCAACTATCTGCGTAGACGGTGTAGTGAAATATAGTAGTATCCTACCAGACAATGAAACATTAGCGGCATGCTTTGCAAAAGCGGTAGCAAAAAAAATGGCTAAATAATATCATTACAATAGCTATGTTAGTAAAATATAAGGGATTAGCGATATTGCTTGGGCGTAAGTCCTGTGTAACGTTTAAATACTTTAGAAAAATAACTCTGATCGACAAAACCAGTAGCGGTTGCGATGTCAATGATGGAATAATCCGTATTGGCTAGCAATCGCTTACTTTCTTCTATTCGCACCATATTAAGGTGTTCTTTAAATGACGAGCCTGTAGATTGCTTGAAAGTTGTTGAGAAATATGCAGGGTTCAAATGCACGTAGTTAGCAACTTCATCAAGTGTAATAGGGGATGAAAAATTCTTCGCAATATAAGCAGCGGCTTTCTGGATAACATCATTATTTTTCGTGGGACTCTGAAGAAACATACTTTCTGAAAAAGTTTCCACACATTCTTGTAATTTCATACACAGCTCATCTAAATTATTGATATTAATCAGAGATTTTAGAAACATATTATTTAGTACAAGAATCTTGTTGGTTGGCGAACCACCTTCTATGGAGGCTCTAGAAAGAAGGGAACATAGTTCAATAGAACGTGCCTTCACAGTTTCTAAACTACTACCTTCGGAAAATAGTACATAACCGAGCAAATCGTTAAGAATACCATTCGCTTCGGGTACATTACCTGTTTTTACTTTTGTAATTAGACTCTTTTCCTTCTCGTATGGATAAGAAGATTCTTCTAGATACCCACTGGTCTTGTACATTTGGATGGAATTGCTAATCTTAGATTGCTGGGAAAGCTTTAATTGATTTGCTATAAACTGATCACGACTGTCTGTTACTAGATTCGATAGTAGAAAGTAAAGCAGACGGCTAATTTGAGTTACTTTTGGCGGCTGAACAATGGCGATTTGATTAGAAGTCTCGTACAATTCTAATAATGAAGCGGTAGGAATGTTATAATGTTTTGCAATATCAAGAATTAGTAAAGAGTCAGGTTCATCCATCAAAAATGGACCGACCAGAACAGAACCAAGTAATGCATTTCTATTAATGAGCGGAAAGACAATATGATGCAAGTTAGCATGACATGCGAAAATATAGGTTTCACCAAGACTAATTGCCTTTTCACTAGCGCCAATATGAATTTTTTCGCAAGTTTCACCAAGTGGGAGATGTCGTTGGAATTCTTGACAGAATTGTATGGTTTCTCCTTTGGACATGATGGTAGATCCGTGTTCATCAATGATATGAATAGGCAGTTCAGTACATGCCTCAAATGCAGTTAACATTTCTTCTAATTTATCTTTTGGAATAATGGAATAGATATAAGGTGTCATGACGAGGTCTCCTTTATTTTATTGCAAAAAATTTGGGGCTGAGTTAGTTTTGTAGTTATATTTGTTATAACATAGATATACTATAAAAACTACAAAAAATCTAAAATAAATTATAAGGATTATTAGAAATAATGATATAATTTAGGTATTAAATTGCGGCATGAAAGAAATGGAAGAAAATGATGCTTGTAGATGCGTGGGATAGGAGAGAATATTATGTCAATTATTGAAGAGATGTCTGAATTACTACAAAAAGGTAGAGCGAAGAATGTGAAGGCTTTGGTACAACAAGCTTTAGATGAGAATATGGATCCTAAAGAAATCTTGGATAAAGGGCTTCTTAGTGGAATGATGATTATTGGAGAGAAATTTAAGAATAACGAAGTGTTTGTTCCAGAAGTATTAGTAGCGGCGAGAGCGATGAATGCAGGGCTCTCAATTCTAGAACCTAAATTAGTTGAAGTGGGAAATGTTTCAGCTGGTAAAGCAATTATTGGAACAGTAAAAGGAGATTTACACGATATCGGTAAGAATTTAGTTGCGATTATGTTAAAAGGTGCAGGTCTTGAGGTGCATGATGTAGGAGTAGACGTGGATGCAGATACATTTATTAATAAGGCAGAAGAAATCGGAGCAGATATTATCTGTATGTCAGCACTACTTACAACAACTATGCCATATATGGAAGAAGTAATCAAAGAGTTAGAAACTAGAGGATTACGGGAAAAATATGTAGTAATGGTAGGAGGAGCTCCAGTGAATGATAAATTTGCGGATCAAATAGGAGCTGACTATTATACACCAGATGCTGCAACATGTGGAGAAACAGCTATGGAAAATGTAAAAGCATCGTAAGTATGTGATAAATAATACTAGAGTGTAGAACATAAAGTATAGAATATCAAGGAGGTCATGGAATGGAAACATGGCTTCCTTTTTGGTATAATATATAAATATAAGAGTCGTATTATAGAAAGGATATCGCGGGCTATGGGAGATACAATTATAAATGAAGAATTCGAGATTAAGATTTCTAGGGATACAGTATTGGATTTAATCAGTTGTTATGAAGATAGTCCGGTCTATGAAGAGACAATTGAAGAGTATGAAGAAGTGCTACCTGAGGTGATGGCGGCATTTACACCTAAAAGTGTATATACATTTGGGGAAGTAGCATCAGGTGAGGAAGTAGAAGGACTGTTGCAATTGGGGGAGAAATTGATTTACTCTATTGTAACTGTGGGTGCAGAAGTTAGTCGAATCAGTGAACGCTATTTCGCAGAGGGGGACTATCTGAAAGGGATGTTAGTGGATGCGATAGCAGATTGTGCTATTACGTCGATACAAGAGCAGGTAAGACCACTGATTAAGGAAGAGTGTATAAAACGTAATGTTGGAATTGCGCGACGATATGAGGCCCCAACATTTATACCAATGGAATATCAGAATGTTGCATACGTCAAAACGGAAGCAAAAAAGAATCTAGAAATGGATATTACCTGTGGTTATATGTTGAATCCTGTTAAATCGTGTTGCCAGATTCTTGTGATTTCAGAAGATACCACGCTGTTCAAGTTGGATCATGATTGTAGGCATTGTCCTAATGTGGATTGCAAATCTCGTAATATTATCGACACTCCAATTACGGTAATCAATCACGAGGTGATGCTGTGTGGTTATGATGAGAATTTATTAGAGTTATTAACAAAAAATAATTGCTATGTCTCGGCACCTTGTGGGGGCAAAGGAATGTGTGGGAAATGCAAAATTCGTGTGATATCAGGCGATTTGGCAGAGACCATTTATGATAAGCAGTTTTTTACAGAGGAAGAATTACAACAAGGATATAGACTGGCGTGTAAGGCATATCCCGAAGAGGCGTGTACGATAGAAATTTGTCAGGTGTCAGAAGAGAGAATCCAAGTGCTTGGGGTGGAAAGTTCTACACAGGGCAAAAAACAAGAGTTGGAGATGCAATTATCTGGAGAAAAGTTACAGTATAGTGTGGCAGTAGATATTGGAACAACGACATTGGCATTATCATTAGTGGCAATTCGGACAGGAATGGTGATAGATACTTACACAGGTCTAAACCACCAACGCGCATACGGTGGGGATGTAATTAGTAGAATGCAATCGTCAAATGAAGGAAAGGGAGTAGAACTTAGAGAAGTGATTTGCAAAGATCTACTATCGGGAATTCGGGAATTGATGAGCAAGAACGCAGTAGAAGCTCATGAGATAGTAAAGGTGATAATTTCAGCAAATACAACAATGCAACATTTGTTATTGGGATATTCTTGCGAAACACTTGGAGTTGTACCATTTACACCCGTAAACATCGAAAGAATCTTGTTGCCTTTTGGAGAGGTATTTGAGGGGGATAACCTATTGGAAGCAGAGGTGGTGTTCTTGCCAGGAATCTCCACTTTTGTGGGAGCAGATATTGTAGCAGGGATGTATGAGTGTGGAATGGCTAAATCACAAAAATACTCCATGTTGATTGATTTGGGAACCAATGGGGAGATGGCATTGGGCAATGATGAAACAATCTTAGTTACTTCAACAGCGATGGGACCAGCTTGTGAGGGCGGAAATATCTCTTGTGGAGTTGGTGGGATTCCAGGAGCAATCTGTTCGGTTTCTATCCAAGGAGAAGAAGTGCAGTATGAAACAATCGGAGAGAGGGAACCGATTGGACTTTGTGGAACAGGTGTGCTAGAAGTGGTTGCAGAATTACGTTCTAATGACTGGGTGGATGAGACAGGGCTGTTAGATGATACACATTTTGATGAAGGATTTCCAATTACAGAAGGAGTGGCTGGAGATAAGATAGTGTTTACCCAGAAGGATATTCGGGAGATACAATTAGCGAAGGCAGCAGTTCGAGCAGGCGTTGAAACACTTATAAAGAAAATGAATTTGGAATATAAAGACGTTGAGTGTGTTTATCTGGCAGGAGGTTTTGGTTTCTCGCTAGATAAAGAAAAAGCAGTTGCGATAGGAATGTTGCCGGAAGAGCTGTTGGATCGAGTTAAAACAGTGGGGAATACATCGCTAAAAGGCGCGATTCGATATAGCTGCATTAGTGATGAAGAAATAGGTGTGCTAGAGCATATTGTGGGTATTTCAGAAGAAGTTTCCCTGTCAGAAGATAAATACTTTAATGAACAATACGTGGAACAGATGCTATTTGAATAGTAGTTGTATGTAGAAGAACATTGTGCTAAAATGAATCCAAAGCATAGTGTTCTTTTTTCTGTCATTTCTTATGATTCTTGTATCATTTCTATTACCAATTCAGAACTATTCGTGCTTCAAATTACCCAATAACAATAGCAGGAATAGCGACTTGAACGGATAGTAGGGAAAGTTTAGTTATTCCGCACCAAAAAGGAGGAACTAAATGAAGATAACAGCATGGGAAAACATAGGTATCAGTAACAATTTTATTTTTGGAAAGGTGATGCAGAATCCTGATATCTGTAAAGAGTTTTTAGAAATGGTCTTAGGAATTAAGATAGATCATATTGAATACCCGATGATTGAGAAAACGATGAAACTATCACATGACAGTAAAGGGATTCGACTAGATGTCTATGTCGCAGATGATAAACATACTGTCTATAATATCGAAATGCAAGCAACAGATACACACGAATTACCAGCACGTTCTAGATACTATCAAGGTATC
>JAWXVA010000089.1:0-9871 GCA_044425815.1 Eubacteriales bacterium | reverse complement strand
CTTTCGACAATTTTATCTTTCATGTCTTGCGTATCTTGGAAGTAACAATGGTGATACATCACCTGTAGCAGCTTCTGCTGTTGCTAATTCTTCTGCATATGCTGCAACGTGATCTAAATTCATCGTTCCTAGTTCTACGTCTTTCGCTTTGGCTGCTGCTGCTTTACCTGCTTGACGACCAAATACGATAATATCAAGTAATGAGTTACCCATTAAACGGTTTCTTCCGTGGATTCCTCCAACAGCTTCCCCTGCTACTAATAAGTTATCAATTGCTTTTGTATATCCTTCTCCACCGATTTCAAGTCCACCATTTTGGTAGTGAAGTGTTGGGTAGATTAAGATTGGTTCTTTTCTCATATCAATTCCATAGTTTATATACATACGTAACATAGCTGGAATACGGGCTTCGATTGTTCCTGGTCCACCAAGCATTTCAATCATCGGTGTGTCTAACCATACACCACTTCCAAGTGGTGTTTCTACACCTTTTCCTCTTTCCGAACATTCACGGATAATAGAAGCTGCTGAAACGTCACGTGTTTCAAGTGGATGCATAAATGCTTCTCCATCTTTGTTTACTAACATAGCTCCAAGTGAACGAACTTTCTCTGTTACAAGTGCACCGAAGATTTGTGATGGATACGCAACACCTGTTGGATGGTATTGGATGGTATCTTGGTATAATAATGGTGCTCCAGCACGGTATCCCATTACAAGACCATCCGCTGTTGCTCCGTAGTGATTAGATGTTGGGAAATTTTGATAATGTAAACGTCCTGCACCACCTGTAGCGATTACAACAGTTTTTGCTTTTGCAACCATATACTCTTCTGTTTCCATGTTTAATAATACCGCACCTGCGATTTGACCTTTTTCATCTTTGATCAATTCTACTGCCGATGTAAATTCGATTACTGGAATTTCTCTATTGATTACTTCGTCACGTAATGTACGCATAATTTCTGCACCCGAGTAATCTTTACATGCATGCATTCTTTTTCTTGATGTACCACCACCATGTGTAGTTACCATACGACCATCTTCATCTTTGTCGAACATTACACCAAGGTCATTCAACCAATTGATTGCATCTGGAGCTTCCATAACTAATCGCTCAAGAAGTTCTGGTCTAGCTGCAAAGTGTCCACCACCAAATGCATCTAAATAATGTTGTACTGGAGAGTCATTTTCTTTATCAGCTGCTTGGATACCGCCTTCAGCCATCATTGTGTTCGCATCACCAATACGTAATTTTGTTACGATCATTACATCCGCACCTGCTTCATGTGCTTCGATAGCTGCTGATGAACCAGCACCACCACCACCGATTATAAGCACATCACATTCGTAATCCACTTTATTCAAGTCAATATCAACACCTAAAATACGGCTGTTTGAATGCAATAAATCATTTAATTCTGCTGGAGCTTTTTCACCTTTGTTAGTCCCTACTTTAATTTCTTTAAAGCCTTCTTTTCTATAATCAGGATGAAAACCTTCTAAGAGAGTCGATTTTTCTTCTGCTGTCATACGTCTAGGTTCAGTTTTCATTCTTTCTGCTCTAGTTGCTTCTACATTCTTAATGGAAGCTTGCATTTCTGCTGTTATCATTGTGTATACCCTCCTTATTTTTCAATTTCTCTAGTATTATAAAGTTCTTGCATTTCAGTAATTGGTTTTTGCATAATTTGTTCGATTAATTCATCAAATGCGCCACGTCTTACTTCCTCAACACGTTCTTTCAAATGTGCTGTTTCTGGAGCGATATATTTTCCTGTTAAACGTCTAGCTAAAACACCAACGTGTGGGTGTGAAATTCCTGCTGGACATCTTACTGTACAACATCCACAGCCAACGCAGTCAAAAGAAGCTTCTGCACATTTCTCAAATTCTCCTCTTTGTGCATACGCAATATATTGCATTACATTTAAGTCTTGCGTACAGGCTTTTGTACAGGCATTACATCCGATACAGCTATAAATCTCTGGATATAATTCCATCATAATTTGTTCTGTTGGTTTAACTTCGTTAATATCATAAGTTTTCTTATCTGTTGGGAAGAACGGAATACTTGCTACGTACATTCCATCCACAACTTGTGTTTGACATGCTAAACATGTTTTCAATTCATTTTGACCTTTAATTCTATAAATCGTTGCACATGCTCCACAGAAACCATGACGACAACCACAACCTCTCTTGATTGTGTATCCAGCATATTCCATAGCTGTCATGATTGTTAGCTCTGCAGGAACACTGTATTTTTTACCACTAAAATATACATTTACCATTTCTTGCATCTTCGGTACCATTCCTTTCTGGTTTTCATTCTTCTATAACTATTTCATTTAACAATTACTAGTACTCGTTTGGTAATTCATCTACTTCATCACAACGGAATACTGGGCCATCTTTACATACATATTTCGAACCAATATTGCAACGTCCACATTTACCAACTCCACACTTCATACGAAGCTCTAATGTTGTATATGCTTGTGATTTATTAAATCCTAATTCTCCAAGTGCTGCTAATACAAATTTAATCATAATTGGCGGTCCACATACTAGTGCCACTTTATCTGTCGAGAAACCTAATTCTTTTAAGTATGTTGGAACAAATCCTACATTTCCTGTCCAACCTTCTTGTTCTCTATCGATTGTTAAATGAACATTAACACCTTCTGTTTTCATCCACACTTCTTGAATTTCTTTTAATTGAACTAAATCATCAGCAGAACGAGATCCGTAAACAATATCAACTGTTCCATAATCTGCTCTATTGTCAATTACGTAATTTATTACGGAACGAAGTGGTGCTAGACCAATACCACCAGCTACAAACAAAAGATTTTTACCTTTTAATTCTGTATCTACTGGAAAGTTATTTCCGTAAGGTCCGCGAACAGCAATTTGTGCTCCTACTTCAAGCCCGTGTAAATAATCAGTAACAACACCACATTGCTTTACACTGAACTCTTGATACTCTTTATTTGTTGGTGAAGAAGTAATAGAAAATAGTGCCTCTCCTACACCTGGTACACATAACATAGCGCATTGGCCTGGCATATGTTCAAATAATTTACCGCCTTCTGGCGCATTTACACGAAATGTCTTCACATCTGGTGTTTCTTGGCGTATATCTGTAACGATTCCAATTTGTGGAATTAATACATCATGCTCAAATCCTGGGTGACATGTACATTCATGATTATGATCGTGATCGTGACTCATTATTGTTCCCCTCCCTTATTTTCAAAAGATTTGATTACTTTTACAATATTAAGTGATGATGGGCATTTTGCTACGCAACGTCCACAACCTACACAGGAGTACATCCCTTCATTATTTGCAGGGAAATACACTAATTTATGCATGAATCTCTGACGGAAACGTTGCATTTGGCTATTACGGTTATTTCCGTGAGCCATCATTGTAAAATCTGAATACATACATGAATCCCAACAACGATATCTTTGAACTTCTCCATTTTTACCAGTGTAATCCTTGATATCATAGCATTGGCATGTTGGACATACAAATGTACAAGTTCCGCATGCTAAACACGTTTTATATAATTCATCCCAATTTTCCGCTTCGAATTTCTCTGTTAGATGATCTCCATCCCAGCCATCTAACGAAAGACCTGTGTATGGTAATCTTTCTACGATTGCTTTGATTGCAACTTTTTCAGCTTCCACTTTCGCTTCATCTGTATCTTCTAGCAAGCTTTTCACTTTTTCTGTAAGTGCTTCACCTTTTTCTGTTGTTGCTTTCCAGTATAACTCTCCATCAATCATCCAAGTTGCAACGTCTGCTACTGGTTCCGATGCATCTACTCCAAAAGCTTGGCAGAAACAAGTCTCTTCTGGCTCATGGCATGCCATAGCTACAATTGTTCCATGGCTACGTCTAGCTGCATAAAATGTGTCAACAGGATTTGACAAAAACACTTTATCTAATACTTCTATCCCTTTTACATCACAAGCTTTCATGCCAAACACTACAAAATTCTGAGATTGAAGTGCTTCTGGCTCAACTGTGAATGTGCTCCCATTTTTTTTACAAGTATATAATGTTTCACTTTGTGGAAAGAAAGCATCCTTTGGCGACTTCACAGAATTTAAAGTTGTTAAATCCACTTCAACTTCTTCATCCCAAGCCGCAAAATTCACCTGATTTTCCATTTTGATTGGCACATATAATTCTTGACTTTCATTAATTAAGCTGAATAATGCAGCTAAATTATTTTGTGCTATTTTAAACATACATTATCCCCTTTCTCCAACAATACTTGGTTCCACATCATCTAATTCAAAATTAGTAAGTGGTCCTTTTGTTTCACTATCTGCTCCCGCTTGGAAATCTCCATAGAATTCATTAATATCTTTGATGAATTTACGATTAAACAAATGAAGTCTAATTCCTTGTGGACATACTCTGCTGCATTCACCACAATCTGTACAACGTCCTGCTACGTGGAATGCACGAATAATATGGAACATTTTTTCTTCAAACGAATCAACATTTGCTTTTTGAGCACTATCAAATTTATCACTATCAAACACACATTTTCTGCAGTTACATGCTGGACATGCATTTCTACAAGCATTACAGCGAATACATTTGCTTAATTCTTTTTGGAAAAATGCAAATTTCTCTTCCGATGACATTTTTTCGATTTCAGCAACTGTCATAAATCTATCTTCTGTAGCAGTATCTGCTGATTCTCCAATAAGTTCATCATAAATTTGATGTTCTTTTCCTTTACAAACTGTACATCTTTCTAATAATGCTGATGCATATGTACATGTTTTATCTCCGTAAAGTGTTTTGATTTCAAGTGTTTCACAAGCATCTGTAAGTTCCATTCCTGAAATACTTTCAATCCCTTTGATTCCTTGGTTCCGGATATTCTCAATATCTAATTTCCCTTTACATCCAACACCTACGATAAACGCTTTTTCTCTATCTACACGGTGTTCCTTAATCAATTGATTAAAACTGTATGTATCACAAGGTTTCAAAAACACTAATGTTTTTCCGTCTAGTTTTGAAGCTTCTATCATATGCTTGCTAAGATTTGCTCCACAAAATCCATTGTATACAAAATTTACTAACTCTTCTTCTTTGTTAAAGAATGCTGGTTCTGGATTATAAGCTAAATCGCCTTGTTTCCAACCCAAGACACGTACTACAGTGCCGTCATTCAATAATTCTTTTGCACGTGTAATTAATTCTTGCATCTCAAATCCCCCAATCTTACATTTTCACCAAGTGAGTAGATTTTTTCTACAAACTCGTTCATTGTTGTTGAGAATTTAACACCTTCAGCAGCAGATACCCATTCTACACGATTACGCCCTTTTTCTACACCGATATAATCTAACATCGAATGTAATAATGTCATACGTCTTCTTGCATAATAGTTACCTGTTGAGTAGTGACAATCTCCTGGGTGACATCCACAAATAATTACTCCATCAGCACCTTTTTCAAATGCTCTTAGGATAAACATCGGATTCACACGACAAGAACATGGTACACGGATGATTTTCACATCTGCTGGATAAGCCAAACGGCTACTTCCTGCTAAGTCAGCTCCTGCATAACTACACCAGTTACAACAGAACGCTACAATTTTCGGTTTGAATTCTGTATTTTCTATCGACATATTGCATCTACCTCCGCTAAAATCTGTCTATTTGAGAATCCTTGTAAGTCCATACATCCTGAAGGACAAGCAACTGTACAAGCTCCACAACCTTGACAAAGTGCATTATTAACTACAGCGATTCGACGTGTTTCTCTAACGCCATGATCGTTGATTTCTTTTTCTTCATATGAAATTGCTCCATAAGGACAAACATTTGTACATACCGAACATCCATTACAACGTAATTCATCCGACTTCGCTGTACATGGGTTAGTTGTTAATTTGTTCTTAGTTAATAAACCAATCGCTTTTACCGCTGCCGCACTCGCTTGCGCTACTGTTTCAGGAATATCTTTTGGTCCTTGGCATACACCTGACAAAAAGATTCCAGCTGTTGGCGATTCTACTGGACGGAGTTTTGGATGTGCCTCTGTTAAGAAGTTGTTTGTATCAATACTTGCAGTAAGCATTGTTGCAATTCTTCTTACTTCTGATTCTGGTTCAATTGCCGTTGCAAGTACAACCATGTCAGCTTCCATCATAATTTGTTTATTATCTAATAAATCCACACCTTGAACTAATAATTGTCCGTTTGGTTGAGGTAGTACTTTACCTACTTGACCTTTGATATAATCTACGCCATATTCTTCCACAGCTCTACGATAAAATTCATCAAAGTTCTTTCCTGGTGTACGTACATCGATGTAGAATACATGTACGTTAACATCTGGATATTTATCACGGATAAGCATTGCATGTTTTGCTGTGTACATACAACAAATCTTAGAGCAATAACTCTTTCCTCTATCATCCGAACAACGTGAACCTACACATTGAATAAACACCATATTTTTAGGCGCTTTACCATCGGACATTCTTTCAAGATGTCCATGTGTTGGACCAGCTGCATTCATGATTCTCTCTAATTCTAATGATGTAATAACATCCAAACTTTGGTTATATGCGTATTCATCATATTTATCAAGGCTTATTGTATTAAATCCTGTTGCAACAACAATTGCTCCATAATTTTCTGTGATAATTTCATCTTGTTGTGTATAGTCGATTGCTCCTGCTTGACAAACCTTTTCGCAAACTCCACACTTGCCATTCTTAAGTTTCATACAGGCATTTGGATCAATAACTGGTACATTAGGGATTGCTTGTGCAAACGGCGTATAAATTGCTGGTCTGTTATTTAATCCTCTATTGAACTCGCTAGGAGTTTTCTTCGATGGACATTTTTCCATACAAGCTCCACAACCTGTACATTTTGCCATATCTACATATCTTGCTTTCTTACGGATATCCACTTGGAAATCCCCAACAAATCCTGATACGTTTTCAATTTCACTATATGTATGAATTGTAATGTTCTCATGAGCCGCTGCATCTACCATCTTAGGTGTTAAGATACAAGCCGAACAGTCTAGTGTTGGGAATGTCTTATCTACTTGAGACATTCTGCCACCAATACTTGGTGTTCTCTCTACGATATCTACTTGGTAACCCGCTTCTGCAATATCAAGTGCAGATTGAATCCCAGCAATACCACCACCAATTACCAAAGCACGTTTTACAACTTTGCTCTCACCTGATTGAAGTGGTGCATTTAACATTACCTTTGCTATTGCCGCTCTCGCTAAGATAACTGCTTTTTCTGTACCTTCTTCTACATCTTTATGAATCCAAGAACAATGTTCACGGATATTAGCAATTTCTACCATGAATGGGTTAACTCCAGCTTTCGCTGCTGCTTTTCGAAATGTAGCTTCATGCATACGTGGTGAACATGAACATACCACAATTCCTGTTAAATTATATTCTTTTACTGCGTCTAAAATCTTTGCTTGACCTGCTTCTGAACACATATATTGATATTCTTCTGCATGAACAACACCAGCTTCTAATTTCGCCATCTCTGTAACTTTTTTTACATCAACAGTACCAGCAATGTTTGTTCCGCAATGACAGACAAATACTCCTATTTTTTGCACTGTTACTACCTCCTGTACCTTCTGAATGCACTAACTAATAATTGTTGTGGCAATTCTTCATCTAATAATTCTGGAATTTCTTCTGGTTTCAAATAGTTGCCATCATTTTGTCTTACAACAATTTGTCTGGCTGCATCGATAAGTTTTCCTGGTTTTACATCTCTAGGACAACGCTCAATACATGCGAAACATGAAAGACATTTCCATAATGATTCGCAATTAGCTAACGTTTCAATATCATCATGTAATACATATGATACGAATTGATGTGGCTTTATATCCATCTCATTAAACGCTGGACATGATGCAGAACATTTTCCACACTTCATACATTTTAGTGGATTCGATCCACTAATTTCTTTTACTCTTGTTGCATCGTTGCTTCCGTGACTCATTAGAACTGCACCTCCTCTTTCACACCGAGTGCTTCTGCTAATAGTTCTGTTATATAATAAACTGGTAATTTCGCTTCAGTTGTACTCTTATTTAGGTTGTATAGGCACAATGGACAGGCTGTAATTAGAGATTCTGCTCCAAATCCAGATGCAGACTCCATAATTTTATCCGTCATGCTTTTAGCCATTTCTTTTTCTTTCAAAGAAATATATCCACCACAACATTCATTTCTATATGGATAGATTACTGGTTCAGCACCAATTGCTCTAATGAAATCTTCAATGATTGTTGGGTTCTCAGCATCGTCAAATTGTAATACTTTACTTGGACGTAATAATAGGCAACCATAATATGCTCCTATTTTTCTTCCTTTGAGTGGATTAACCACTTTCTCTTTTAACGCATCAAAACCTATGCGGTCACGTAGTACTTCTAAGAAATGTAGTACTGTAGTTTCTCCTGCATAGGGCTCGTCTAAGTCCATATAATTATTCGCTCTTGTTCTAATGTCATCTACGTTCTTCATATCATCATTCACTCTTTTAATCACGTGATGACAAGCTGAACATAGTGTTACTAACTCTTGTTCTTTTTCTTTTGCTTCGTTTAGCGCTCGAACTGAAGATAACTTGCTTGCTATTTCATCAGTGCCGAGTGGGTAAACCCCACCGCAGCACTGCCAGCATTCAATTTCTTCCAGTTCAAATCCTAGCGCCCTAGCCGAAACTCTTGCATAAGCATCTAAGTCTTTTGCTTTTGTTTTAAGGGTACACCCTGGATAATAACTGTACTTCATTTTCCGCCTCCTAATTTAATTCCTATTTCTTTTTTATTAATCTAATTCAGCAATAACCGCTTTAAGTGCATCAGCACTTGCATGTAGTTTTGTAACTTCGTCATCTGATAATGCTACTGGAATCTTACCCTCAATACCTTTAGGTCCGATTAATGTTAGTGTGCTAAGACAGACATCTTCTACACCATATTCTCCATGCATCATTGATGATACTGTTACAGCTGAACTTGCAGATGATGTAAGTCTGCTACATAGGTTTACTACTGAAATTGATACTGCATAAAATGTAGCACCTTTGTTAGCAATAATCTTACCGCCTGATTTTCTTACATATTCAATCATAGCATCTTTATCTAATTCAGCAACTTCTTTACCCATAGAGATTAAATTCTCTCTGTATGCATCTACATCAGCTGTTGCAATATTAGCAATTGACCATGGGATAAATGATGTATCCCCGTGCTCACCGTACACATATGCATGTACACTTTTTTGAGCAACATCAAAGTGTTCTGAAATTCCACAACGAAGTCTTGCAGTATCAAGAATTGTTCCTGATCCAATGATTTGCTTCTCTGGAAGTCCTGAGATTTTTGTAAATACATGAGTCATAATATCAACTGGATTACTTACAATGATATATACTGCATCTGGAGCAGCTTTAACGATTTCTGGAGTGATTTGTCTTAGAATATTAACATTAGTCTTAGTTAATTCTATTCTAGTTTGACCCGGCTTACGAGCGATACCAGATGTAATAATTACGATATCAGAATCATGAGCGTCTGCATAATCTCCTGCTATAATAGAGATAGGGTCACGGAAACATGTTCCTTGAAGAATGTCTAATACTTCTCCTTCAGCCTTATCCTTGTTAATGTCGATAAGTACTAATTCTGTTGCAATATCAGTGTTCGATAATGTGTAGGCAATTGTTGAACCAACGCTTCCAGCTCCAATAATGGTAATTTTTCTTTTCATAGTAACTTCCTTTCAAATTCACAAATTTTTTATATGAGTTTC
>JAWXVA010000088.1:0-9969 GCA_044425815.1 Eubacteriales bacterium | reverse complement strand
ATGGTGCAGAGAGTAGTGAAAATAAGATTATTCGTGGTGATAATCTTGAAGCATTAAAAGCATTATTGCCACAATACGAGGGACGTATAAAGTGTATCTATATTGATCCACCTTATAACACTGCAAAGAGTTCTGAGAAAAATAAACAATGGGTTTATTCAGATAATGTAGATCATCCCAAAATTCTTTCTTGGATTGGTAAGACAGTTGGAGATGAGGGGGAAGATTTATCAAGACATGATAAATGGCTTTGTATGATGTACCCTAGACTAAAGTTGTTATATAGATTATTAGCAGATGATGGAATTATTTTCATTAGCATCGATGATAATGAGCAACAAAATTTACGAATTATATGTGATGAAATATTCGGAAAAAATTCTTTTTTAACTCAACTAGTTTGGCGTTCAGATGGAAATTTCGATAATCAAGCAAAAGTCAAAGTGGTTCATGAGTATATTTTAGTTTATATCAAGAAACCAGAATTACTAGGTTTACCTAATGGAATTGATCCATCTGCAACAGAGAAAAGCAAAATCTTCAAATCTGAAATTAGAAATACATTAGTTAAGAATGGCCCTAAAAATCCCATGTCACAAATTGAATTGCCAAAAGGATTTCCTTGCTCTATTGAAAATATGACAATAGAAGAAAGAACTGATAAATTCCCACATTATTTATCTAAAGCTGTTATAAGCAATTATACATTATCTAATCCTGTATATGTAAATAGTGGATGGTCATCAAAAGAGATACTGCTCAAGTTTATAAACAATGGATTTTCAAGCGTGCTTGATTCCAAAGGACAAAATACAAGATTCGAAATAACAGCTACCGGAACCATTGAAATGGTAAAAGAGAGAGAGCATATTAGTCATGTGCTGTCAGTAATTAGTGGTTTAGGCAGCACTCAAAATATGAGTAATGAATTGTTACGTATGGGTTTAAAATTCGACTTTCCTAAGCCAGTTGATTTAATAGCATATTTATTAAAATTTTACGCTGAAAAAGAAACGATAATACTCGACTCTTTTGCTGGTTCTGGAACAACTGCTCATGCAGTCCTTAACATGAATAAAGCCGATGGAGGAAATCGAAAGTTCATTCTTGTGGAAATGGAAGATTATGCCGAAAACATTACCGCTGAAAGAGTTCGTTGTGTGGTTAATGGATATGGTGATGGTAAAAATGCTGTCGCTGGCACAGGTGGGGATTTCACTTTTTATGACCTTGGTGCTCCCCTTTTAGTGGATAATCAATACCTAAACGAAAGTGTTCCAGTGCAAAAACTGCGAGAATATGTGTTCTTCATGGAAACAAAACAGCCTATGTCTCAATTGGAATATGATGAGAAATACCTGTTAGGAACACATCAAAATGGTGCATACTATTTTATTTACGAAAGAGATCATGTTACCACACTCGATCACGAGTTCCTGAGAACAATTAAAACCGCCAGCGAAGAATATGTGATTTATGCTGATATAAATTCTCTAAGTGATGAGGAACTAAAGAAATATCATATTGTTTTCAAAAAAATTCCTCGTGATATTGCAAAACTTTAAGGAGGTGCTATTGTGGAACTTAAAAATTATCAAAAAACTGTAATCGGAAATCTTCATTCATATCTCAACTGTTTGGATGAAACACAAGATGTGTTTGCAGCATACAATAAGCACTGGACAAGCCAAGATGTCAGAGTTGGTCATGGTGGACTAAAGTTATATCAAAACAATATTTTGGGCACTCCCCATGTATGCTTCAAAGTTCCAACAGGAGGTGGCAAAACATTTCTTGCTTGCGCTTCAGTGAAGCCTATATTTGAGGCAATGCCTAAAAACAAGGCTCATATTGTAGCTTGGCTTGTACCTTCGAATGCTATATTAGAACAAACAATTCGTACATTAAGTGATATAAATCACCCTTATCGTCAAAGATTGGATAGAGATTTTGGCGGACGAGTTGTTATTTATACAAAGGAACAACTTTTGAATGGGCAGAATTTTAACCCAACATCTGTTAGAGAGCAGTTATCTATTTGCATACTTAGCTACGACTCTATAAGAAGCGGCAAAAAAGATGGTCGTAAAGTTTATCAAGAAAACAGTCAACTTGCACCATTTACTAAGACCTATGAAACAAGAGAAACTCTTATTGAAGGAATTGACGATACAGCATTAATTCAAGTACTTAATCAGCTATCACCTGTAATCATTGTAGATGAGAGTCACAATGCACAATCTGATTTAAGTGTTGAAATGCTTAAAAACCTAAACCCATCTTTTGTTTTAGACTTAACTGCTACTCCTAAAAGCAATAGCAATATTATTTCTTATACCGATGCACGTGAACTAAAAAAGGAAAATATGGTAAAATTACCCATCGTTGTCTACAATCGCAATAGCAGATTAGACGTTATTTATGATGCGATAAAACTTCGTGGAAGTATTGAACAACAAGCTATCACGCAAGAAGAAAATGGAGATAAATATATTCGTCCTATCGTATTGTTTCAAGCGCAACCGAAAGGCAAAGATGAAGATTCAACCTTTAGGAAAATCAAAGAAGAACTTATTAATGCAGGTATAGATAAGAACGAAATTGCTATAAAGACTTCTAATATCAACGAAATAAAAGGTGTAGATTTACTTAGTAAAGAATGCAAAATTAGATATATTATTACAATAAATGCATTGAAAGAGGGATGGGATTGTCCTTTTGCATATATACTTGCTACCTTAGCCAACAAAACATCTCAAGTTGATGTAGAGCAAATTGTTGGACGTGTTCTTCGTCAGCCTTACGCTACAAAGCATAATGCTCCCCTACTTAACAATTCCTATGTTCTGACTTGCTCATCATCATTTAGGGATACGGTTGAAAATGTAATTAAAGGATTAAATAGAGCTGGTTTTGATAAAAAAGATGTTCGAATTGCAACAGAAGAACCATTGGTAGAAGTAAAACCATTAGATGAACCCAAGCAATTACAGTTTGGTGAACCAGCCTTTGAATCAACTGATGATATGGAGTTATCTGAAGATTTTTCAAAACTCAAAGATATGCTTGAACAAGATAATCAAAATGAGACCCAGCAGTCTCAAAGTATTTCAGCCATGATTGCTGAGGCGGAAAAGCAAGCTGAAGAATATAACGAAGCAATTTCTGGCAGTGAAGAATTAGGGATTTTAGGAGGTGAACTTTCAGATATGATAAACGAATATAGAATAAATGAAGAGTTTGCTGAGCAATTAAAGGATTTTAAAATGCCCCAATTCGTATTCAAAACAGAGGCTAATCTGTTTTTTGACGAAGGATACGAGCCAGTTCACAAAGAGAAATTCTCAAAAGGTTTTACCCTTCGAAATGCAGATTCAAATATTAATTTTGATATGACTTCTGGTGATGTTTACTCCATTGATATTTCTAAAACAGGCGAAGCTGTGCCTAAATATCAACTCCTCCAGAAAAAAGAAAGCGAGTTTTTCAAACAGCATATGGCAAGATTGGCGCCTGAGGCAAAGCTGCGTACCTGTGTGGATATGATTTGTAGAGAGCTAAATAAATCTGATACACTTGAAGCCAAAGATGTAAAAGAATATGTGGAGAGAATTATTGCAGGAATGACAACCGATATGATTTCAACACTTGAAACATCAGTTCCTTTTTATGCAAGAAAAATCAAATTGAAAATAGAACAGCTTGAAAATGCTTACAGAGAAAAGGAATTCAATAGGCAGCTAGATACAAATGAAGTTTTATGCCAAGAAGAATATATTTTCCCAAAAAGAATTACTCCAGTGAATACTTCAGCTTTGTTGGAAAAGTCACTTTACGAAGCTGAGGCAACTATGAATGATTTTGAACATGAGGTTATTGCAAAAGTATCAAGTCTTGAAAACATAGTATGGTGGCATCGTATCATAGAACGTAAAGGATTTCACATTAATGGATTTATTAATCATTACCCGGATTTTGTGCTTATGACTGATAAAGGTAATATAGTTCTTGTCGAAACAAAGGGAGATCATCTTGCAAATGACGAGAGTAAGCAAAAACTTCAACTTGGCAGAGCGTGGCAACAAAAGGCAGGAAGTAATTATAAGTATTTTATGGTCTTTAAGGAAAAAGATTTAAAAATCGATGGCGCCTATGTGCTTGATGAGTTTTTGGATGTAATTCAGAAGATATAGTTTTAGTTGGCAAATGGACACGCTATGATTGAATGGGAGGCAGTATGATTGAAATACAAAAGCAGATAGCCGTATGTAAAAGTGTAACGGAGCAAATACGAAATATCATAAATAATCAGTTAATTCCACAGCAAACATTAGGTGGAACCTTGGTTTATGCTGTCAATCCAACTCCACTCCCGCTTAATAGTTTGATATCAGAGTTAAGTAAGCTATCAGAATTGCTCAAGGTACACAATGAACCTTTTCACGACAGAATAATGGGTATGAAAAGAAATCTTGTAAATGCTGACTCAAGCCTTAACGCATATGCATTTGGAGGGATTTTACAAGTAATAGGAATTCTTGACGAAACGTATTCTAAGCAGGACGCTCAACCTACGCAGACAAACAATGATAAATCTATACAAAAATCAAATAACAAAGTATTTATCGTACATGGTCATGATGACTTAATGTTATCAGAAACAGAAAATTTAATGCGTAAATTAGGTTTAGATCCTATTATACTTAAAGATCGAGCTAATGGTGGACTGAATACAATTATTGAAAAGTTTGAGCAAAATAGTGATGTTAGGTTTGCAATTGTACTATTCACTTCCGATGATATCGGATATAAAAAAGGTGATGAAGCTAACGGAAAAACACGAGCAAGACAAAATGTTGTTTTTGAGTTAGGTTATTTTATCGGAAAACTTGGTCGGCAAAATGTTTCCATCATCAATGATGGTGTTGAGGAATTACCGTCCGATATCCAAGGTGTGGTCTATACCCCTAATGCCGCAGATTGGAAATATAAAATAACTGCCGAATTAAGACAAGCTGGGTTAGATGTAGATATGAATAGAATATAGTTTCAATTTATATCATACATAAGGAGATGGAAAAGTATGCCATACATAATTAAGTCAAGTGAAAAGCTAAGAAAACCAGCAGCTGAGATGGAAACTAAGGCACTTCTCTATTTAATGAATTTTGACTCCAACAGTGATGACATCCACTATTTTGTTGTTGATTTCTTTAACGACTTAACAGGCATGGATAATTTTGCCGTTAATCTATATGACTTGCAGTCAAAAGGTGCAAAAAATTCATCTCCGAAAGCTATAGGAAAAGAACTAGTTACATTATACAAGAACTATCTTAGTGACATAGATTTTAGAGAGTATATATTATTTTTAGGCGGAGTGACAGGTGCTTTGAGAATCAACGATGCGCAAAATTCTTTTGATATCTCGAATATCAAAGATACTGCTCTAGAAAAATTAATAACGGGATTAAAAGAAGAATGTGCAAATAAGACATATATTGATGATTCCAAAATAAAAGATGATCTTATTGATGATTTTCTCAAAAAAGTATTGTTTATAGTAGATGATAAATCTCCAGCAGAATATGTTATGAAAATAGTTGAAAATCACTCGTCAATTATACCAGATACTAACGTACTGAATGCGATTTTTAATGAGATAAGAGATAAGCAATCGGCAAAGAAAAATGTTAATGACGTTGAAGATATTACTATTTGTGTGCCTGAAGAATCATTAAATTATTTCAGGCATCTAACATCTAGCGAAATAAAGCTGTTGACGCTACAACGTATTATTAATCGAGATCCAGTTAGCAAAAATATTCCACAATCATTTATACCAATATATAATATGTGCCCCCCAGAAAGCCAAAAAGAATTAATTGAAAATTGTCAACAAGCAATGTGCAGAGCACTGTTCAACAAAAATCAAGCAGAAAATTTTTGGATGTTATTTGAAGATATTTATGTTATTATATCGAACTTTCCAAATATTTCAACAAGTGAAATATATAAAAAAATCAATCGAGAGAAACTTAAGAATTGCACTGACCTCGATACACATTCAGCTCAATATTTTGTTTCTATAATAAAGGATGGTGTAGAGGAATGATAATAAAAAAAGTTGCTATTGGTAATCATGAAGAGTCATATATCGAGGAGTCATTTTCTAGTGGGTTTAATATTATATCTAGTGACGACAATAACAAAGGTAAGACTATTGTCATTCAATCAATGATGTATGCACTAGGAAACACCCCTACGTTTCCATCATCATTCAATTATAAAAATTACATGTTTGTAGTTGAATTTGAAGTTGATAATATACTATATAAACTTTATAGGAAAAGAGATACTTTCGTACTGAAATATGAGAAGATATTCATGGTATTCGATTCCGTGTCAGAATTCAAAAGATATTGGAGTAAACATATAACCAAGCTGCCGGAAATTTATAAAAATGAATTTCTTAAAATAGTGGATCCAGAGCTTTTTTATCAAATTTTTTTCATAGGACAAGATAAAAAAGATACATCAAACATAAGCAATAAAGGATATTATAATAAAAAAGATTTTATTTCAATGATTTTTGCAATGTGTGGTAATACTGTATCAGAACTATCTATTGATGAAATAACTACAATGAAAGATAAAATAAAAGAGTTGAAATTAGAAAAGGCCGAATTGCTAAAACAACACAAGATATTAAAATCCGAAGAAAAAGCAGTCAATTATTTAAGCTCAGTCAGCGATAAAATAAGCTTCGAAAAAAAGATAAAATCTATAGATAAAATAAACGACAGGATATTAGAATTGCGAAAAGAACGCAATAGGGCTGCGAACAGAAAATCTAAGTGGGATTCGACAATAAAGGAATTACGTTCATTAAATAGAGATATAAAAGTTGGAGAACTTAGGTGTTCGGACTGTAATTCAACTAATATAACCTATATAAGCGCAGATAAATCATCTTATGCTTTTGATGTTTCAACTGTTGAGATGCGAAATGAAATATTGTCATCTATCAACGAAAAAATAGCTATATACATAGAAGAATTAGAGAAGTATGATGCGTTGATTTCGCTAGAGCAAGATAAATTGAGCAAAACTTTAACTGAATCAGATATAACATTAGAAAATATTTTAGCTTATAAAGATGATGTTTTTTCTGCATCCGATGCGGAAGAAAAAATACAATCTATAGATGCTGAAGTAATAGGATTAAAAAACCAATTACTGGTAAATGATGAGCATATGATGGACACAATAAACTCTCAACAAGATACAATGAATAACATTATAACGATAATGAAAGATACATATAAAGCTATAGATCCAACTAGTAATGTTGAGATTGATGAATTGTTCACTAAAAAAGATGAAGTCTATTCTGGAAGTGAATCTACGATTTTTCATATAACAAAACTTTATGCATTACAGAATGTGATTAAACATAATTATCCGATTGTTATAGATTCTTTCCGTGCAGAAGATTTATCCTCTGGGAAAGAACGTACTGTTATTGAATTATTTAGTCACTTAAATAATCAAAAAATATTTACTACAACGGTGAAATTAGAAGAAATTGGAAAGTATGATGGTTATGAAGGAATCAATCACATAGATTATTTGAATTATAGACCGAGTAAATTATTAGGGAAAAGTCATAATGATGAGTTTAAAAAAATAATATCCGAGATGTCGCTTGTGATGTAAAAAATCTTCAAATCTCAAGCCTTCAATCAGTGATTCATATATTACACGGTTGATGTTTCTTTATCAGGAGTTCGTTTTTATAAAATTTAATTGTTACCTTTGCCATATAGCTATTCCATCCCTCTTGTGGTATTGTGTTCCTTAACAAAACCAAAAGGAGGAACACAAATGGCAAACTATACAATTGAGCAATTCGTGGGCAGCGACAAGTACAACATTCATGGAGAAGCATTCAAGGACTTCTGGCTTAACCATCAGCACTGCGATCCAGCCGACGAAACTCACATCATCTTGATGTTGACTGCCAAGCACACAGTCTTGCAAACTTTAAACTTAATCAAAAACAGGGATACCATTTCAGAAGTCGAATCTGAGCTGGTATCCCTGTTGTCATATTTGGAGGATCACGATGGAAACACTAAATAAATTATTCAAGGATTTTTATAAGCCAACGCCTCAGTTAGATTTGAACACAGAAATTGAGCAAAATCATAAGGAGCTAATCCAAACCCTTTCAAAAGCAGATAGAAGAAAAGTTTTGAAAATCATAGACAACCTCATGATGATTACCACACTACAAACCGAAGAAAGTTTTATCTGTGGATTACGCTTAGGTCTTGGCATCACAACTGAATTGCAATATCACAACCAAGGTGGCTACGTTTCAGAATCAACTGAAGTGCAGCCACCTTTTGCTATGGAGGTACAAACCGATGAACATAATTGAAGAACTATATTTTGGAAATATCGATCCCAACGGACATTGCTGTGACGAAAAGAAAAATTACCAAGCAGCCATGGAAACTGTTGCCGACATAGAAGAAATCTTAATGAAAAGTTTAGATGGAGAACTGAAAAACCTATTCATCAAATACGAAAATGCATATAGCACCCTACTTGGTGAAAGCTCGGTATCCCACTTTACTATGGGTTTCAAATTGGGTGCAAGGATTGGAATTGAGTTATGTTCTGACGATATTAAAAACTGCTTGAAAGATGACATCTAATATCCAACAAATATTGAAAGCTCGTGAGAATTAACCCACGAGCTTTTAGTCATACCCTATCCATCAAAGCCTTAAACTTCACATCAGAAATCTCACCGCCATTGGCTTTGTCTTTAAGCTCCTGCGCCAGCGAAACTTTTTCGTTCCATTCATCAATGGAGATCGTGCCACGATTTTTTCTGGTCTTTAATCGGTTGTAAACCTTGGCATATTCTTTCTGAATCATGGAGCTACCATTCTTCTCTTTTTCTTTCTTATGAGCGCCAACTTTTCTGCAAGTTTTAGTTTTTTCATCTGGTGCAACACGTTCGCAATAGACAGTATCATAGCCACCTACAGCAAGAAAATACTTACCACAGTTGTGACATTTGCGTGGCACGTTACCTACTGCCATTGCTTTCAATAAGTCGGTATATAGAAAACTTTCTAGTGTGCCAAAGGTAATCATTTCTGCTAAAAACACCTCTTTTGTTTTGGGATGTTGTTTGGGCGCAAAAGATAATGAAAATGGAAAAGTCAACTGGTGCAAATCAAGCTCTGCGGTATCTTCATCTTCTTGGTCTGCAATATCATATCCATTCACAATTTCACGTTTATATTTTGCATAAGCTCGCACATAACTTTCTGTCTTTCGTGAGGGCAAATTCTCAAAATAGTTCTCTAGCATAAAATCTGTTTTTTGAATAAAATTCTTAATGCTTGGGATAAGATTATCAAGGTTATAGAGCCACAAATTTAGCATCTGATTTCGTGACGTGCCAGCGGTCATCATATCATCGACTTCATCTGGATGCTCACGCATATAGCTGATTAAATAATTGACTTTGTTGTCGTGCTCACACACCAAACGATACACAGGCAGTTTGGCAATCAGCGACCACAGGGATAGCAATGCTTCGTTGGCTAAGGCAGCTGAGGTCACATCTCTGACAGATAAGAAAATATTGAATTCGTACTTAAAGGTGTCCACTTGCCTTGAAATTTCACGCAAAATGCCTTTGTCCATCTCCAAAACATAATTCGCAAAGTATCCTAAAGGGTAGATTTTACCGCTTAGGATGCTTTCTTTTTTTGTGAACGACACATCAAACCTGTCGAAAAAATCATGGTTCATTAAAAACATAAGAGCCTCCGTATCCGATAGAGTTTTGAAAGCATACCCACCTTTTGCCCAAACTCTTGTAAGAAAATTTATATCTGTTATGATTGTATCAGAGATAGAAATATAAGTCAATCAGATACT
>JAWXVA010000087.1:0-10259 GCA_044425815.1 Eubacteriales bacterium | reverse complement strand
ACAAATGGTCAAGTGGCAACAAGAACAGGAACATCCAATGAAGGGTGGTCAAGGGTAGAATATAATGGACAGGTGTTGTACTGCATAAGTAGTTATTTGACGGTACTATAGTAATAGGGGGCGAATTCTGATGAATTCGCCCCCTATTATTATAGAATCGCTTATTTATTGAACTAATGGAGATTGTGACCAAATATTGCCCTCAATCGTTCTCATATCTGTAACATCGTAATTATTTACAATATACTCGCCTAAATAATCTGCGACTTTTACGGCGCCACTATAATTTAAATGTCCAATATCTTGGAAATCAGTCTCTCCATTAATTCCCGTTTCCTCTAGATTTTGGAATAAATCTAAATATACGTATCCATGAGATGTTGCATATTCATTCATGGCATTAGAATAACTGTATACGCCTTCATATGGCGCAGTGAAGAAAATAATTTCAATATCATTCTCTTTACATATTTCGACAATGCCATCTAGCACACTGAGTGAAGCGGCTTCGAGTTCTAGTTGCTCGAATGTTGAATAATCACCTATTACAGTAGGTGTAACAGTTGTCATTGGCCAATATCCAAAAGATTGATCGAAATCCATATTGTCTGGAACTCCTAGGAAACTATCTTTTGTCAAGTTCACCCAATTTTCATGGAAGGCACATATTGGAAGATAGTAAGATAAGTAGCGATCGAAATCACCGACAAAACATTGTTCTAGATAATCAGTTTTCGCATCAAAATCTGGAATTTCTCTTGCATAGTATATTTCACTTTCAATATCTACGTTTTGCAACACTTCACCTACTAAAAAGGTTTCGATGATTATAATATCAGGCGATTGTGTTCGTAATGAGTCTTCAATAAAAAGAGATGTAGTGTTAATTCGTTGCCAATTACATCCGTAATTATAAGCCCCAATTCCATAATCAGTATACAAGGTGATAGGATCCATACTCTTCCACATATGGCTTGAACCATATCCGATTACCTCGAATGTATCATCGGGCATATCTTCATGGAATGTACGAATTGCCTGTACGGAAATATCAGTGCCAGTTGGACGAATCACAACATTTAAATAACGAACTGCAGCACAGATTAAAGCAATAGTAATAAGAAAACATGTTATTTTTTTTAACTTATCTTTCATAAATTAGCTGTATAATTCAATAATTATACTTTCTCCTTCAATAATTTTGATTCACAATTTAGAATTGGAAGTAAATAAAGTTTGCACTATCAAAGCTTGGCCCCCATACACCGAATAACATGATAAAACATACTGCAAATACAACAAATATGATTCTAAACCAACAGTCCTGCTTAAGAATGACTTCGTGCACTTTGATTTGTCTTCGTTTAGCAATATCTGCAAAGAGAAGTACCAAGATACATATCATTAAGAGGATGAAATTCTTGCTGTCAACACCACAAGTATAGAGAGAACCATCAAATAAAATCCAAGGGTTAAACGTAGTAAAGATGCTGGAAAAAATAGCAGCTGCGTCTCCCATACCTTGAGCACGGAAGAATATCCATGTGAGGTCAACGAGTATAAACGTGATAATACCTTTTGTTATTTTGTGAGCTAAGGTGTTTCTATCTAAACATAAAACCGAGACAACTTTATCTCGAAGTGGTTGTATAGCTTCGCCGACGATTTGGAATATACCGTTTAGTGCACCCCAAGCGATAAAAGTGGTGGCAGCACCATGCCATAAACCACTGGTTAAAAATACAATCATTTTATTAATATATTTTCTGGTAGTACCTTTTCGGCTACCACCTAGAGGAATATAAAGATAGTCTTTGAACCAAGAAGTAAGAGAAATATGCCATTTGCCCCAAAATTCTTGTACAGAAGTAGATAAATATGGAGCATTAAAGTTGTCTCGCAGTTGTATACCTAGTATCTGTGCAGTTCCTACAGCTATAGTAGAGTATCCGTAGAAGTCGCAATAAATTTGAATTGCAAATAACAGTGAGGCAACAGCAAGATAAGCACCAGGATATGTTACATAATCACCATATACTGTATCTACAAAAATTCCAATTCTATCAGCTATCACAATCTTAAGAAAAAAGCCCCATAACATTAAAAGAATCCCTTTTCTAGCAGCATTGTAATTAAATCTAGCAGGTTTGGCTAGTTGCGTTAATAAATCTTTCGAACGTTCAATTGGACCCGCAACTAGTTGTGGGAAGAAAGAAACGAACAAAGCATATCGGAAGAAATTAACTTCGGCTTTGATTTCATCTCGGTATACATCCATAGTGTATCCCAAAGCTTGAAAGGTATAAAAAGAGATACCAACAGGCAGTAGAACGTCAAACCTTGGTACGACTAGTTGAATGTTAGCTATAGTGAGCAATTTTTCAATAGTTTCAAGCGTAAAGTTACTATATTTAAAATAAAATAATACTGATAAATTCAAGAAGAAACTGGCAAAAACAATTAGCTTTTTAGCCCGAATGAGTTTGCTTGGATCTAAGTTTGAGTTTTTTACTTTTTCAATACATATTCCACTTAAATAAGTAATAACGGTAGAAAATAAAATTAGTACAGCGTATTTTGCATTCCAACACATATAAAAATAATAACTGGCAACTAATAGCCATAAATATTTGATTTTATTTGGAATAATAAAATATATCAGTACCACGATTGGCAAAAATATTAAAAATTGAGTTGAGTTAAATAACATGCTTCCTCCTAATGTAAAAAAATTGGATATTTCATCCACAATATTGTTGGATGCATAATTATATCCTTAAAGTGTATGCTATGTCAATTGATGCTTAAATTAATTTCTTAGTTAATATTCTTCCGACTAAGATGACAATAATAGCAGCTACAATTGCTTCAGGAATTCCATTAATTCCGATGATAGAAAGGATAAAGGTATAAACAGTATCACTTGCTAATCCATTTGCATCGGCATAGGCATCCTTGAAAAAAATGTAAATCAAATTCATTACTAATAATGTATTAGTAAGTGAACCAATAATACCAGCACTTCCAAGAGCCACAGAGAGTCCTATTTTCTTGTTTTTAAAAAACTCCAATACAAGAGTATAGACATAATATGGCGTCACTCCGACTAGTATACGAGGTAGAAAACAGATAATGAGACTACCTACCCCACCACTTACTTCTCCGAGGGAATAAAAGGGTGAGAATACAAATGAAGTAACAGTTGGGTTCATGGTGTTATTAATTAAGCTAGTCAACCCAAATACAAATCCTAAAGTGGCTCCTTTTTTCGGTCCAAGCAGTATGGATCCAATTATAACCGGAATATGTATAATAGTTGCACGTGTGAATCCTAGAGGAATATAACCTAGGAATGGAGTGAAGGCGAGGATGACAATAATAGCGCTAAACATTGCTACTTGCACCAAGCCAAGAGTCTTGGAACTTCGTGTGTTTTGATTTTGATTCATAAATTTTCTCCTTGTTATCATTCTCCGAAGAGATACAATACAATACGCTAATGCGTGAGTTACAGAGGAATCATAGCATAAAGGAGAAAAATAGGCAATGATAATGATATTTATCAGCACCAAGAATTGACGAATTCTATCTTCTTCTATACAATACAGATAGAATATGCGAAGGAGAACGGATATGTTAAAAGGAAAAACAGTAGTCTTAGGTGTTACAGGTGGTATTGCGGCATATAAGGTGGCCACATTGGCGAGTATGCTTATGAAGCAACATGCAGAAGTGCATGTGATTATGACAGAGCATGCACAGAAATTTATCACACCGAATACATTCGAAGCACTTACACATACAAAATGCATGACAGATACATTCGATAGAAGTCATGAGTTCAAAGTAGATCATGTAGGAATTGCACAGCGAGCAGATTTATTTATGGTAGTACCAGCTACTGCAAATGTGATTGCAAAGATGGCCCATGGGTTGGCGGATGACATGCTTACGACTACTATTTTAGCGGCAAAATGCCCTAAGATTGTAGCACCGGCTATGAATACTGGAATGTATCAGAACGCAATTGTACAAGATAACATGAATATATTACGCAGATATGGAATGCAAATTATCACACCAGCAAGTGGTTACTTAGCTTGTGGTGATGTGGGAGAAGGTAAATTAGTAGAGCCAGAAATCTTATTAGAACATATTTTGAATAAAATAGCTTATGCGAAAGATATGAGTGGAGTAAATGTTTTGGTAACAGCAGGGGCGACTAGGGAAGCGCTTGATCCAGTTCGTTATATTACGAATCACTCAACAGGGAAGATGGGATATGCATTAGCGAAGGTCGCGCATATGAGGGGTGCTCATGTGACGTTGGTTTCGGGACAGACAAACTTAACAAAGCCTGTTGGAGTAACATGTGTAGATGTAATAAGTGCGAAAGATATGTATAAAGAAGTAATGCGTATAAGTGAAGAAAATCATATCATCATTAAGGCGGCAGCAGTAGCAGATTATAGACCAATGAATGTAAGTGATCAAAAGATGAAAAAGAAAGAGGATGACTTGAGCATAGCATTAGAGCGAACTGACGATATCATTCAAGCACTTGGAAATCAAAAAGAGCCTACACAATTTTTATGTGGCTTCTCTATGGAAACAGAAAATATGATAGAAAATTCAAGAGCTAAACTAGAGAAAAAGAATTTGGATATGATTATTGCTAATAATCTAAAAGAGTCAGGAGCAGGATTTGGAACAGATACTAATATTGTTACAATCATTACGAAAGAAGATGAGCAAAGTTTGCCGATTATGAGCAAAGAGGAAGTGGCAAGTCAGATTTTGGATGCAATTATGAAAAAAAGATAAGAGGTGAAGGTCTATGAGGTGTTGTGTAACACAAAAGCAGATGCAAGATATAGAGTATGACACCATTATGAATACGGGGATCCCTTCGATAGTATTAATGGAAAGAGCAGCACTAGCAGTAGCAGATGCAGTGCTGAATAATGTGGAGAAAAAGTCGATTATACATATTGTATGTGGAAAAGGAAATAACGGAGCAGATGGGATTGCTGTGGCTAGATTATTATTTCAACAACAGTACGAAGTAGTGATTGTAACAATTGGAGATTCGAAGAAAGCGACGGAGAAATACATCATCCAAGAAGGTATTGCACAAAATTTGGGTATTCCGTTTGTGGCATGGGATGTTTGGGATGGCGCAAAGTGTGATTGTATTATAGACGGCTTGTTTGGTATTGGCTTGACACGAGATATTTTAGGAGAATACAAAAGTTTAATTGAAAAGATACAAGGTTATGCAGGCAAACAAATAATAGCTATCGATATCCCATCTGGAATATCGGCAGATACAGGAGCCATACTAGGATGTGCGGTAAAAGCAAGTATTACCGTTACGTTTGAATACGGAAAATTGGGGCATTACGTAGGAGCAGGCCGCGAATATGCAGGTGATGTAATCATAGCATCAATTGGCTTTAATAAAAAAAGCATAGAGCGTATAGGATATGAGGCGCGAATGATAGAAGAAAAGGATTTGGAACATATTCCAGAGCGCGTGGAGCATGCAAACAAAGGGACTTATGGCAGAATTTTGGTGATAGCAGGCTCAAAAGGGATGAGTGGCGCGGCATATTTATGTGCAAAAGCAGCATATAAAAGTGGAGCAGGCTTAGTGAAGATATTGACTGTTAAAGAGAACCTACAGATTCTTCAAACACAGTTACCTGAAGCAATTATAGAAATATATAAGAAAGATAATATACAAGAAACCATAGAGAAAGAGTGTGACTGGGCAACCGCAATTGTGATGGGTCCAGGACTAGGACAAGAACCTTATGTTAAGACACTTGTGCAACAAGTGCTTAAAATGTGTAAAAATAGAGCGCTAGATCAAGAGGTGAATACAATACCTCTCGTATTAGATTCAGATGCAATGAATACAATTGCTGAAAATTCGGAGCTAGAATTATACTATGGAGAGCATATTATGATTACGCCGCATATGAAGGAAATGAGTAGATTAACACATTTATCGGTAGACGAATTGAAAAAATCATGTGTGCAGGTAGCAAAAGAATATAGCGAAAAACATAAGATCGTATGTTTATTGAAAGATTCGACTTCGGTGATTAGTAGCAGTGAAACAGGTATATATTTGAATATTAGCGGAAATAGTGCACTGGCAAAGGCGGGAACAGGAGATGTTCTAGCAGGGATTGTTGTTGGATTACTAGGGATAGGTATGTCACCATGGGAAAGCGCTGCATTCGCTTCCTACATACACGGAGTTGCAGGTGTATCTGCATCAAAAATACACGGAAAGCATGGTGTGCTGGCAAGTGATTTATTTGATACGCTAGAAGTTCGATAAGGAGATAGGTACAGAAGATGAAGACAGATGTTTCGTTAGTAGAGGGGAATATTTCACGAGGATTACTACGATTTGCAATGCCTATTTTATTTGCACTAGTGTTACAGAATCTATATAGTTCGGTGGATATGTTGATTGTGGGGAATTTTTCGGATATTGCGAATATCTCAGGCGTCTCGACAGGAAGTCAGTTGATGAGTACCTTGACAGCGCTTTGTGTGGGACTTGCAATGGGGATTACAATTTTTATTGGACAAAAGCTAGGAGAAAATAAAGAAGAACATACAAACGAGGATATCACAAAGATTATTTCAAATGGAATGATACTATTTGGTGGGATTTCAATTGTCACGATGATAGGATTTTTGCTGTATCGAGATGGCTTTGTAAAATTGCTTAACACGCCAGCAGATGCTGTGATTCAAACATCGGAGTATATCTGGTATTGTTCCATTGGAATTCCAATGATATTTATGTACAATATGCTAGGAAGTGTGTTTCGAGGGCTGGGTGATTCAAAGACTCCTCTAATTGCAGTAGGAATCGCTTGTATTGTCAATGTAGTTGGTGATTTGATTTTGATAGCAGGATTAGGCATGGGAGCTGGCGGCGCTGCAATAGCAACGGTGATAGCACAGGCGGTTAGTGTAATTGTTACATTTTATATATTGCGAAAAAAATCAATTATTACGAAGAAATTTATGCAAGAATTATTTATTATCAGAGTCGATTATATTAAAAAAATATTGAGCCTTGGAATACCAGTAGCCCTTCAATCGGTGATGGCTACATTTTCAGTGCTTATGTTTACAATGATTGTAAATGAATATGGGATATTGTTTTCGGCAGCAATTGGATTGGCGGATAAAGTAACAGGGCTTACAGTGATGTTACCATCGGCGTTTATGCAAGCATTATCGGTATTTGTTGCACAAAATTATGGAGCTAAGAATTATGCAAGGGCAAAACAAGGCTTATTAGTTTGTCTGAAGTGGTCATTTGGTATCGGGATGATTACAGCGATTTCTATTTTTTTGTTTGGGGATATTATGGTTTCAATATTTAATAGAGACCCAGAATTAGTAACCGCAGCGAAGCAGTATTTGAATGGATTTGCTTTAGATACATGTATCGTAACCATACAATTTAGTTTGGTTGGATATTTTAACGGATATGGAAAGACAATGTTTGTAATGTTCCAAAGCATTGTAGGTACTTTGGTTAGAATACCGTTGGTATATTATATGAGTACATTAATACCGACGTCATTATTTAAAATAGGAATAGCGACACCGATGACTACCAGTTTCCAGATATTCATGTGTGTCGCATTCTTGATATATTTAGAAAGAAAATTACGGAATTAATACCATCTTTCTACCATATTAATAACATCGCCGAATCCAAGCATACGATTGCGGAAAAAACGTTTCAAATCTTCAAGTATTGCAACGTATGCATTCGGTAAGAATAGGTGCTCTTCTGTCATAAAACGAGCATCGATTTGTTGTTCTTTATTTAAAAGATGATATCCAAAATCGATGTATTCAATATCATGAGCATGTAATTGAGCTTGTAAGTGTCGATTTACCTCGACATATTTATTATCAGTTGGTAGTATGCCCATGATATACAATTTGCAAGTAGGTAGTTCTTTTTGGATGGATTCTATAATTTCAAGGTAATTTTCAACAAAAATCTTTTCTGAGAAATCAGAATCTTTGATATCTTCTTCCCCGATACTCAGAATGATTTTTGCGGGTTTTAATTCATAAATACATACATCTAACATAGATTTTAATTCTTGCAAGCGCAATCCAGAAATTCCTCTATTGTAGATGGCATCGTCTATTTGAAAATTAATTTCAAGTTCATTAATAGGAAAATCATGTATAAAAGTAGAACCAACGAAGAGGATATTGTTTGGTTCTGCATATTTATTTAATCCACGAAACCATTTTGCTTGTCTTTGTAGTTCTTCTTTCATATTAATTAACTCCTTTCGCAATTCCTAACTTATTGAAGTGATATTTATTGTTAATGCTAATTGTTAAATCTAAACATACAAAAAGTACGTTCAAGAGATAAAAGATAAAAACATAATTGATTTGTCCAGTAAGAATTTTTCCTGTAATACCAAAGAAATATCCAATTAAAATGATTACACTAAACAATAAACTTTTTCCCTCTGCTGATTTTGATTTGAATGATTTGTATGCATTAATAGGCCATGAAATACCAAAAGCGCATACCATCAAAGCTTCACAAATGTTTGCCATAACTTAATTCCTCCTTTAAAATGTGTGTTGATTTGTTACAAGGGTTAGTATACGCTTGAATAATGATAAAAGATAATATATAATAATTACCAGATTGATAATATAAAAGTTATAAGTAAAGGGGGATAAAGATGGAGTTTCAGCAATTGCATTATTTTTTGGTGGTAGCAAAATATCAACATATGACAAAGTCAGCGGAGTTATTACATATTGCACAACCAGCCCTTAGTCAATGTATCAAGCGATTAGAAGACGAATTAGGTACGCCACTTTTTGATAGAGTGGGAAAAAGAATTGTATTAAATGATTGTGGGAAATTATTACAGCAAAGGGTGAGACCAATCATGGCAGCGCTCGATGCAATTCCTTCCGAAATACAAAATAGAAGCAAGACGTATAGTTATCCGATTCGTTTAAATATAGAAGCTGGATCTATGATAATATCAAAAATATTGATTGCGTTTCAGAAAGCACATCCTAAAATCACATTTCAACTATTGCAAAATGTGCATGAATCAGAGTGCGATATTACGATGTCTACTATTCCTTATGAAGAAGCTGAAAAGCAAGGTGATGTCGCATTTACAGAACAAATCTATCTTGCAGTGCCACTAGCATCGCGTTTTGCAAATAGAACATCAGTGACCTTAGACGAATTGGCACGCGAAAAATTCATTGTACTTGCAGGGTCTAAGAAGTTAAGGGTGATTTGCGACAAGTTATGTGACAGTGTAGGTTTTGTGCCCAATATTGTATTTGAAAGTGAAAGTCCTTTGATGGTGAGAGAGCTCATCGAGGCAGGATTAGGTATTAGTTTTTGGCCAGCCTATTCATGGGGCGAATTCAGCAGTGATAAAGCAGTGCTCATCCCAATCGGAAGTCCGCTATGTAATAGAAAACTTATACTGCACCTTAGTCCACATGCAGTGGATTCGAATGTGTGCAATGAATTTTATCGCTATGTGGCAAAACAGTTATCAAAAATGCAAGACCAATAGAATACGAGTAATAGTAAAAAGAGTTAACATTTGAAGCCATGTTAACTCTTTTTTATAAAGTCAGTGTTGCACTTTGGACAATGAATACTAATACGTCCGCGGCCCCGTGGGACACGAATTTTTTGTTTGCAATTAGGACATCTATAAATGTGATGTGTCTTAGCGTCTTTGAATTGACGTTTGTATTTATCTAAAGACGAACGTAATTTCTGTGTCTTATATAAGAATTGTTGATTTTCATTGGCACGTTTGTATACATTGCGTGAAAACATACGGTAATAGCAATAAAGTAATAATAGTAAAGCTAGAGAAGTTAATACTTCGTGTTGAACAAAAATGTTAATGAAATAAAGAATCACTGCAACTGTAAGGAGTGCTTTGGAGAAAGAATCACTTCCGTAGCGCCCAATCATAAATTTATTTAATTTGTCTCTCCAATTCATAGTAGTTTCTTCCCTTCTAAAAGACCTTATATAATTTGTATAATGTATTTAAGATAGCATAATTGCACAAAAAAATCATCGTTTTTAAGGAAAAATTATGTTTCGAATGGTGTTGGTTCAGCTTGAATATTATAGAAGCGGTGTTATAATGAAAAACAGAATGGTTATGAGGAGGTACAGGTGTGGT
>JAWXVA010000086.1:0-10421 GCA_044425815.1 Eubacteriales bacterium | reverse complement strand
ACATTATGCGAAACGGTCAAAAATAGAAATTCCGAGGAAGCTTACGAGATACCACAATTAGAAATGAAAGCAGAATTCAAATGGTTATCAGATGAATTCAATGATATGATGCGCAACCTACAAGAGTCTATGGAGCATGAGGCAGCGGCTAAAACTGGTGAGGTAAAAGCACAGTTACTAGCGTTACAGTCGCAGATGAATCCCCATTTTATTCATAATACACTGGCTATTATTCAAGCGTATGCGAATGAGGAAAATTATGAAATTGTAAATACGATGTGTGAGAAGTTATCAAGCATCATTCGCTATAGTTCTAATTATAGCGAAGATAAAGTGGAGCTAAGCGAAGAAATTTTATACGCACAGAATTATATCGATTTGGTAAAATTGCGTTATGAAGAAAATGTGGATATTACAATAACCCATGAAGAGCAAATACAGAAAATTTTGGTTCCGAGATGTATTCTGCAGCCGTTGATTGAAAATAGTTTGGAGCATGGGTTGAAGAAAAAACATTTTCCATGGAATATTACAGTAACCGTTGAATGTACGGATGATTATTGGAACGTGTGCGTTAGAGATAATGGATGCGGAATGACTCAAAGCCAAATTGCAGAAATCAAACAATATGTTCATGATATACAGCAGGGCAATATGGAGGCGATTAATGAGAATCTGAAAATTGGAGGATTGTCAATTAAGAATATTTTAAGTCGTTTGTATCTAGAATATGGAAAGGATATGATTGTGGAATTAGATAGTCAAATAGATGAATACACACAAGTTGTGTTAGGAGGGATAATGCATGATAAGGGTACTAGTGGTAGAAGATGAAATTCCGATATTAAGGAATTTATGCAATATGATAGAGAAGACGAGCAGTGCGTTTAAAGTAGAGTATAGAGCGCAAAATGGGGAAGACGCTTATGAAATAATTAAAGAACATGGCGAGAAAATAGATTTGATGTTTCTAGATATTCATATGCCTGTTTTAAATGGACTAGAATTATTGAATATCCTGAAACAAGAGAAAATTGAAATCAGAACGATTATTCTAAGCGGATATCAAGAATTTGAGTATTTACGAGCTGGAATGCGATATGGTGTGCTTGATTATTTGCTGAAACCGATTAATAAAGAGGCGTTGGAGAACGTATTAAGAGAAGCGGAAAGCGAAATTGTTTCCCAAGCATATCAAAAGCAAAAGCAAGAAGAGGACATGTATAAAGAATATGAAGTGGCATTAATTAGTTTTTGGGGGAATTATTTATCTAAGGAAAAAAGAGGGCTAGGGCTTATATTGACGGAAGAGCAGAAGCATGTAATGAATAAGTTCAAGAGTTATATCAGTAAAAAATTAAATGAAGAAGATTATTGGATCATCGAAGATGGGTATAAGCCAGAGTGGTTTGTGATATTTAAAAAGCGCGAAGGAAAAATTCAAAGAATACTATATAAATTTATAGAGGATTTATCAGATTCAAAAAGGGGAATTAGTATTTTATTAGATGCAGAATATCAGTGCAGAAGTACCATCTATAGCAAAAGGTTGCAAATGGCAGAAGATATACAATGTATTTTGGAGATAGATAATAATAGTTTTTGCCACGGAGATGCAAGAAAAGAACATAAAGAGAACCTAGAGATTATAGAACAATATAGAAAAGAGATACAGTCGGCTAGACATGTAGAAGAAATAGGAACTGTGATTTCCAAGACATTAGAGAAAGCAGGAAATAAGGTAGAGGTGCTATGCGAATTGTTAAAGAGTGCATTATATTTTTATAGTGAGAAGTATCCTTGTAATGTTTCTTGTGAACAAGGATTAGAAGAAGTGTACCAAATCATCGAGGAAAGTACTACTTTCGAATACCTGAAAAATCAGATTGTGAAATGGAGTGACAGTGCATTTTCTTATGGAGGAAAACGAGAGAAAAAGAAAAATGTTGCAGAAGAAGTGAAAGAGTACATTGAAGAAAATTATGCAGATAACTTAACGACACAAGATATTGCGAATCAAGTAGGATTTGTGGCAGATTATATGCGAAGCTTATTTGGACGAGAATACGGAATGACACCAATGGAATATATGCAATCCATTCGTTTGGAGAAATCGAGAAGCCTATTGTTGAATAATCCAGAGCTGTCGTTTAAAGAAATAGCGAATATAGTAGGATATCAAGATGCATCCTATTTCTCCAGAGTGTTTAAAAAGATAGAAGGAGTTTCTCCATCACAATATCGAAGACTCCATATGAAATAGGAATAATCCTATATTTCATTCGGTAAAATCCATATAACTCAAGTGAGATTGTTGATAAGATTTTATTGAATTTAGAAAAGAGGGGAACAGCTATGAATAAAAAACCGAATGTAATTATTATATTGACAGATGATCAAGGATATGGTGATATTGCAGCGCATGGGAATCCGTGGATACAGACGCCATGCTTGGATTGGCTATCAGAAAACAGTGTGAGTCTTGAAGATTTTCATACAGATCCATTGTGCGCACCAGCTAGATCAGCGTTAATGACTGGGAAATATTCTTTCGGAGCAGGCGTGTATTCAACGTTAAATGGAAGATATTACATGAAACCAGAACTCAAGACCATGGCTGATTATTTTAAGCAAGGTGGATATGCTACAGGAATGTTTGGGAAATGGCATCTTGGAGATAGTTACCCATACCAACCAGAAAATAGGGGATTTGATGTTGCCTATAGTTTTGGCGGGGGCGTAATTGGGGAGACGCCTGATTATTGGAATAATAATTATTATGATGATGTCTATACTGTGAATGGCCAAGAAAAACAATTTGAAGGATATTGTACGGATGTATGGTTTGATTCGGCAATGCGTTTTATGGACAAAGAAATAGATAGTGACAATCCGTTTTTTTGTTATTTGCCAGTGAACGCACCACACGGGCCATATAATGTAAATGCAGAATACTATCAGAAATATCTTGATATGGGGATACCTGATAGAAGAGCTAGGTTCTATGGAATGATCGAATGTGTAGATGAGAACATTGGAAAATTAATGAAACACTTACAAGATAAAAAGGTATTTGATGATACGATTATTATCTATTTTGGAGATAATGGCACATCGGATGGATGTGTGACCGATGAAGATGGTTGGGTTCAAGAAGGATATAACGCAGGGATGCGTGGAAAGAAAGGGACAACTTATGAAGGGGCGCATAGGAATGCGTGTTTTATTACTACGCCTAGCAATAGACTAGGTGAGGCTAGAAAAGTCTACGGGATTACTGCTCAGATGGATTTATTACCTACCTTGATTGATATTTGCGATCTACCAAAAGGCGAGGACCTTGACGGAATTAGCATGGCCTCAGCGCTACAAGAAGGACGAAGTCATGTGAATTACGATCGGACTTTGGTGGTACATAATATGCAACGAGACATGCCGCAAAAATTCAAAGATTATACAGTATTAAAAAATAATATGCGACTCGTACGTCCTTTGACGAATGAAACGAATCCATTCTTATTAGGTTCCTTTGGTTCTAGCGTAGATGTGGATCCTGAGATTTACGACATTTCGATAGATCCATATGAAGAGCGAGACTGCCATAAAGAATATGAAGAGCTGGGAATTGAACTGACTCGATATTATGAAGAGTGGTACGATGAACGACTAGAAGAAGCTATGAAATATAGTCCTATTTATTTGACAAAAGACCATCCTGTAAAGATGACATGTCATGCATGGCACGAATGTACCAAAATGTGCTTTAGCCAAAAAAATGTCCGTGAGGGTGTCGATGGAAATGGCTATTTTTCTATGAAAGTAGAAGATGCAGGCGTTTATACATTTGAACTGCGGAGATATCCGAGAGAATCGGGGCTTGCATTAGATGCAACATGCGAGGCGTTATTACGAAATGAGCAGATTTATGAAGATTGGTGTGAAGGTAGAAGTTATAAAATTGTAGCCGCTGATATTCGCATGGCAGGGCAAAGAGAAGAGGCAACGGTGAAACAAGGTCAAGAGAGTGTTACGTTTGCATTGCAATTACCGCAGGGAGAGTATCATTTGCGAACGAGGTTTTTCTTAGAATCAGGAAAGAGCATCGGTGCGTATTACGTATATGCAGAATATAAAAAATAAGTGGAATATAAAAGGACAATTGCTAAGTTTTTACGAAGTTATGAATAATCCTATAATAAAGTATGAATAATCCATATAAAGTGTGAAAAGAATGTGTTTTAATAAGTACAACTTTTAGAAAAGAAAAAATATGGAGGATGGTAGTTATGAAAGCAAATGTTTACAAGAGAATTGCAGCAGCTACGGCAACAGTTTTATTAGCAACATCATTGATGGCTTGTTCATCTAGTGATGACAGTTCAACTGCTACAGCAGACACAACAGCAACAACAGAAACAGCAAGTGAGGAAGCAGAAGCGACTTCAAGTGAACCAGTAACACTTAGTGTTATGATGCAACAAAGTAGGGTATATCCTGGTTTAGAAGCTATGATTGAAAAATTAGAAGAAGAAGAAAATATCATATTTGATATGCAAATTCTTCCAGATGATGAATACAAGAGTGTTCTTCAGATGAAATTAAATTCAGGTGAAGCACCAGACTTAATTGACTACAATACAAATAACTTTGTAGACTTAGATCCAAATGCAAACTTATATGATTTAAGTGATACGACTTGGGCAGCAGAATTAATCAACCCAGATGTAGTTACATACGATGATAAGATTTATGCATTCCCATTCCAAGAGAGAAACGGAATTGGTTCTATCATTTATAACATGGATGTATTCGAAGAATATGGTCTTGAAATACCTACAAACGAAGAAGAATTCTATGCAGTGTGTGATGCATTAGTTGAAGTAGGTGTTACACCAATCTTAATGAGTTCAGATACATGGGTACCACAAATGTGGATTAACTATGAGTTCCCTAAAGCTTTAGGTGGAGAAGAAGAACTAGCAGCATTTGGAGAGGCTCTTGTAGCTGGCGAAGTGAAAGTAACAGATTACCCAGAGTTAGCAGCTGTAATTGACACATACTTAGACATGTTTACACAAGGATATGTAAATGCAGATTATACAACTGCAACATATGATTCAATCCTTACAAAAATGGGTAGCGGTGAAGGTGCTATGATTTATGGTTACAGTGCAGTACTTTCTTCATTAGATTCATCTTATCCAGACACAAACTTTGGAGCATTTAACTTGATCGTTGATTCACAAGCAGCAGATTTATTAGCAAGTCCTGCATTCTCAATTTCATTCATGGTATCAGCAGATACAGATAAAATTGATACAATTAATAAAGTATTTGAATTATGGTCAACAGCAGAATATGGTAACTTATGGTTTGAAGAAAACGCTGGATTCCCTGCATTTGAAGGAATTGATGGTGGAGAGCAAAACGAATCTCAATTAGCATTATATGAAGAATATTTAGAGAAAGATGCACTTGTTAGTGAGTTATATACTTATATTCCAGAACTTTCTCCAATTAACAGTACTTCATTATGGTTATTAATATTGGATGCTCCAAGTAAAGGATATACAGGTATGGAAGTACTTGAATTGTATCAAGCAGATATTGAAGAATACATGTATGAGCAACAAGCACCTGGATACTATTAAAAAATTTAAATGGTGTAGTGATAATCTTCACTACACCATTTTTTAAGTAAAAGGATACAAGGAGGAAGTATGAATAAAAAAAAGTTGACAACTAAAAGATTATATCCTATGAAATTGACATTGCCAGCATTGATAATATACTCCATTTTCATTATTATACCGTTTATGGCAAGTATAGGGCTTTCGTTTTCGGATTGGAATATTTCGAGAATGTACCAATTGGAATTTAGAGGATTGGATAACTATATAAGTATTTTTAAAGATGATATATTTTTCACGGCATTAAAAAATACACTTTTATTTGCAGCTGGAACAACAGTTCTTAAGATATGTGCAGGAATGCTATTGGCATTATTGTTATTAAAGACAAGCCGTTTAAATAGCGTACTTAGAACGATATTTTACATGCCATGTGTATTAAGTCCTTTAGTTATTGGAGTTCTTTTTAAGTCTATCTTAGCATATGACGGACTAATCAATAATTTTTTGACAGCAATTGGATTAGAGAGTCTTACATCAAACTGGCTAGGAGCGTATAGCACAGCTATGACTTCTATTATTATGGTAGAGAGCTGGATGTGGTCTGGATTCACCATGTTTTTATTTATAGCAGGGATGCAAGCGATTTCTAAGGATTACTATGAATATGCTGACACAGAAGGAGTCAGTACATTTAATCAATTTAGATATATTACAATACCGTTATTAGTTCCATCATTTACCGTAGTTATGACTTTGAGCTTGACAGGGGGACTGAAAGTATTTGATATTATATATGTACTTACTGGTGGTGGTCCTGGCTATGATACACAAGTAATGAGTACTTACGTACAACGTGCATTTACAACTGGATTATTGGGACAAGCATGTGCTGCAACAGTGCTTCTATCTGTACTTATAGTTACGATATCATTCACTGTAAATAGATTCTTATCGAAAAGAGAGGTGGAAATGTAATGAAAAAATTCAAAGCGATTTCTATTTTGAAGTATTTAATCCTTTTTACATTTTTAATCTTAATATTGACGCCAATTATAATGATGATTTTGGGATCTTTAAAAGATTCTGTTCAAGCGATGGAACTGGACATGTCAATACCGAATCCGTTTTATTTTGAAAACTATCCTTATGTATTCCAGAAGGGGAATATCTTGACTGGATACCGAAACAGTTTTATCCTGACGATTTCGACAACACTTATTACTGTTGTTACTGGAGGAGTTGCAGGGATTATTATAGGGCGAAGAAAAGATAGATTAGCAACAGCGACGTACTATTATGTAATCTTTGGCTTAACTATGACACTACAGATTGCAAGTACGTTTGGCTTGTTAAAAACATTAGGAATTTATGGGGAATTATATGCAATTATTCTTATATTGTGTGGTTTGCAGATGCCATTTACCATTATGACATGTACGAGTTTTGTAAAAGGGATACCAAGAGAGTTAGATGAAGCGGCAATTGTTGATGGCTGTAGCCCATTGCAACTGATTTTTAGAATTCTATTCCCTATTTTGAAGCCAATTATTGCAACCAATGTTGTAGTTACTGCAATAGCGGCGTGGAATAACTTCACCCTATCTTTGTTCTACTTGACTTCGTCTAAGTTTTACCCAGTACCGATGGCGGTATATGGATTCTTCGGTCAGTATGCAAGTGATTGGAATTATGTATTTACAGCCTTGACATTAACAGTACTTCCTATGATTATACTATTTTTGTTCTTACAGAAATATATTATTGCAGGAATGACATCAGGAGCAGTCAAAGGATAAATGATTTAAGCGAAAGAGTCTGGGATAGAGTTATCTCAGGCTATTTTCACAGTTAAGGTGAAAGTAGAAGATTAGTTTGATAGGAATTTATAGGAGGAACAATGAGAAAAAATATTTTATTTATTTTACCAGATCAATTAAGAGCAGATTTTTGTGGATGTAATGGTGCAGACTTTATCAAAACACCTCATATTGATAAATTAGCAGAAGAAGGGGTGCGTTATAGTCAGGCAATCTCGCCTTCGCCAGCATGTGTTCCAGCGCGTGCATCAATGCTAACAGGACGTTCTCCAATGGAGAATCGTGTAATCGATAACACAAAATGGTTACGTCCAGACCATGATGAGATGGGGATTCAAACATGGGCAAGCCAATTAGCAGAGAAAGGGTACCATACAGCAGCTATAGGGAAAATGCATTTTTATCCATGGGATATAAGTGAAGGATTTCAACATAGAGTAATAGCGGAAGATAAACGTCATATTGAGATACAGGACGATTATACCATGTATCTTAAGAAACATGGGTTAGATAGACAGCATGGTTCAGAATGTGAAGGGTATTACGAGAACTTAGGCGCAGTCATTAGTAACATACCAGAACAGCATCAAATAGATCGATATGTTTGTGACGAAACATTAAGCTACTTAGACTGTATCAATTCAGAGCAACCGTTTGCCATGATGGTTGGATTTCCAGGACCGCATTGTCCATATGATCCAGCACCAGAGGTGATGGCAAGAATGGAAGAAGTAGAGATGCCAAAAGCTTGTCCGATTACAGAAGATAGCGATAAGCTGAGAGCTAGAAATATATCAGACAATCTTTGCTCATGGAATGGAGTAGATATCACGAATTTCACACCAGATAAAGTCCAAAAAGTACGATTGCATTATGCCGCAAATGTACAGGCGATTGATGGATATGTAGGAGAAATTATTTCGAAATTAAAAGAAATGAATATTTACGAAAATACGATTATTATATTTTCATCAGACCATGGAGATTATCTAGGTGATTTTGGAATGTCTGGAAAAGGTCATTATTACGAATCATCCGTTAGAGTTCCGTTGATTATACGATATCCTGGTCAAGAACCAATGATATTCAATCATTCGGTGAGTCTGACTGACCTATACAATACGATTTTACAATTCGGTGATATTGAAGTAGAAGATACAATGGACAGCACAACATTAGCACCATTTGGCAAGCATGAAAAACGAGAAGCATTGTGGGGCAGTAATGAATTGGGTTGGATGCTCAGAGATGATAAGTATCAATATTCTGTATATTACAATGGAGTCAGAGAACTGTATGATATAGTAAATGATACACAGCAACAAACAAACTTGCTACGAGACGACAACTATTCAGAAATAGCAGAAGAGATGCGTACAGAATTAGAAAGAAGAGTATTCATTGCTATAACACAAGGGAACATCGATATGGTGGCTAAAGCAGGCAATTTAAATCGAGAAAAAGGAATGGATCCATTTAATTATGAGGGGTGGAAGCGACCATATCCTTACTCAGAATGTCAAAAGTAGATTGCCTAGGGAAATCTCGTACTTGAAAATAACGAAAGATAAAGGTATAATGATTGGTAATTGAAAAATCAGTTATATAAAGCGAAGCGAGGTAAAGAATATGGCAGTTGAAAAAACGATGGAAAAAATTGTTGCATTGGCAAAATCAAGAGGATTCGTATATCCAGGCTCTGAAATATACGGTGGATTAGCAAATACATGGGATTATGGGAATCTTGGTGTTGAATTAAAGAATAATGTTAAGAAAGCATGGTGGCAAAAGTTCATCATGGAGAACAAATATAATGTAGGTGTGGATTGTGCGATTCTTATGAACCCACAGACATGGATTGCATCTGGACACTTGGGAGGCTTTAGTGATCCGCTTATGGATTGTAAAGCATGTAATGAGAGATTTCGTGCAGATAAATTAATCGAAGATTATGCACATGAGAATGGAATCGTATTCGAAGAAAGTGTAGACTCTTGGACAAAAGAGCAGATGTCGGAATATATCATTGAGAAGAATATTGTTTGTCCTACATGTGGGAAATTAGACTTTACAGAGATTCGTGAATTCAACCTTATGTTTAAGACATTCCAAGGGGTTACAGAAGATGCGAAGAACGTGGTTTATTTACGTCCAGAGACAGCGCAAGGAATCTTTGTTAACTTCAAGAACGTGCAAAGAACATCAAGAAAGAAAGTACCATTTGGTATCGGACAAATTGGTAAGTCATTTAGAAATGAGATTACACCTGGTAACTTTACATTCCGTACACGTGAATTCGAGCAGATGGAATTAGAATTCTTCTGTGAGCCAGATACAGACTTAGAATGGTTTGCATATTGGAAACAATTCTGTCTAGATTGGTTAGTATCATTAGGAATCAAAGAAGAAGAAATCAAAGCAAGAGATCATGCAGCAGAAGAATTATCATTCTATAGCAAGGCTACAACAGACGTAGAATTCTTATTCCCATTTGGATGGGGAGAGTTATGGGGAATTGCAGATAGAACAGATTATGACTTGACACAACATCAGAATGTATCAAAACAAGATATGTCATACTTTGATGATGAGAAGAAAATGAAGTATGTTCCTTACGTAATTGAACCTTCACTAGGTGCTGACCGTATGGTATTGGCATTCTTATGCAGCGCATATGATGAAGAAGAGCTAGAAGGTGGAGATACAAGAACAGTTATGCACTTCCATCCAGCAATTGCACCAGTGAAGATTGGAGTATTGCCATTATCTAAGAAGTTGAATGAAGGCGCAGAGAAAATATTTGCAGAATTAGCGAAGACTTATAATTGTGAATTCGATGATAGAGGAAATATTGGTAAGAGATACCGCCGCCAAGATGAAATCGGAACACCATTCTGTATCACATATGACTTTGACTCAGAAGAAGATTTCGCAGTAACAGTTCGTGATAGAGACACGATGGTACAAGAAA
>JAWXVA010000085.1:0-10463 GCA_044425815.1 Eubacteriales bacterium | reverse complement strand
AATAAGCTTCCGCCTGCACTTCTTACATAGAAGTTTAAGAAACGTGTTCCCATTAAGTCGCTTGAACCTGTAGGAACAGAACATCCATAGATTCCATCACCTGTTAATACTTCTGCTGCATATGCAAATTCTTCCCAAGTTGTAGGAACTTCTAATCCAGCTGCTTCTAATAAATCTGTACGATACCACATTACTTGTGCATGTGAGTATAATGGAATTGAATAATTCACGCCATCTGCTTCCCCTTCTGACAGTGCAGCTTCTGATAATGTATCTCTTCCAATATCATCAATCAAGTCATTTAATGGGTATAATGCTTCTGCATCCATCATTTCAACTACATGTCCAGGAAGTGCTGTACTCATATCTGGTACATTTCCTGATGCTAAACCTGTTGTCCATTTTGTATAGAAGTCTCCCCACGAGAATGTCTCAATCGTAATTGTAACTCCTGGATTTTCTTCCATGAATCTGTCTGCTGTTTCTTGGATGATATCTAATCTATCACCTTGTGTAAATGAGTGCCAGAATACGATATCTCCCTCTAGCTCAGCTACTTCTTCTACTGCCGCTTCTTCTGTCGCTGAGTCGTCTGTTGTTGCTGTACTACTTGATGTGTCACTTGATGAATCACTACTTCCACATCCAACTACCATTGTTGCTACCATTGTTGCCACGAGAAGTATACTTACTAATTTCTTCTTCATTTTTGTTTCCTCCTTCATTCAACCGCTTTTCACAAGCTTGTTTGTTTTGTTGACGTCATTATATCTTATTTATTTTTGACTTTCTATAAAAGGAAACCTAATTAATAGCAAAATACGCTTATAATGCAAGTTTTATTTACTTTTTACTGATATATAATCATTTTATACCAATAAGCAGAGATATCTTTGTATATTTTTACCCATTATGCTTTAGTATCACATGTATATTTATACATAATTACATTTTAGTGTTTCTATCACATGACAATAAACATAATAATAGCAAAATACACTCATGAATCATTCTTATTATTTGATTGCTTGTCTATATTGTTTCGGAGTATAACCAAACGTTTCTCTAAATTCTCTTATAAAATAATTCGGATCATTATATCCCATCTCATAACTTATATCGCTAACATTACTATTACTTACTAATAATTTTCGTGCTGCTGTGGTCATCTTAATTTCTTTTACATATGTCATTGGAGTCTTTCCTACTTGTTCTTTAAATAAGCTTCCAAATCGTTGTTTACTTAATTCTGCCATTTCTGCCATTTTCTCTGGTGTATATTTTTCTGTTGGGTGGAGTAACACATAATCCACTACAATTTGTATTCTTGGATCCATTTTTTTCTTTGATTTCTGCATACGCGTCCGTATCTGTTCCAAGCTATACATTTCTAATTCTTCATTCACCGCATTATCAGTTACATTTCGCACGCCTTCTTTTACTATCAGCTCCCCAATTAGCGTAGTAAGCGCACCACGCACCAAGAACATTCTAGCGGGATGCTCATTTTTTACCCAATATAACATCTCTTCAAAATGTTTTTTTACTTCCCTATTTTCCATTACAGTAGGCATACCATATACATCTGTAAGGAAATCTGCACCTTTAAAAAATACGGAAGTCGTAAATCTAACACTCGTAAAAGTAAAATTATCTGTTGTTGCATAGCAAGAAAGCTGCGCATCACACGGAATATAAATAACCATTCCCTCTTTTACTTCTATTTCCTTATTATTGATAAAGAAAACACCTGTGCCTTTCTCTATGTATCGCAGCATATTGTAAGGAACAAGACTTTCTGGGAATACCCAATTCCTCCCAAATGCATATGTATCAATATATAAGAAATTAAAACCTATATTCTCTATATAAGTGCTCATTTCCATCTCCCCTTTCATTTTTTTATAATCATACTACTGCAAGGAAACTCATACTTCAAGTGTATTATGCTATTTTTACTCTTCTCACCCATTTTTTTTGTATAACTGATGTACTATAATGAGAAAAAAGGAGGTGCATTCATGCCAGAGAAATTTTCAACGCCATATAAATCTCTACCCTATTTTTCTGAAATAGTTGCCGCAGATGCTAGACGGAAGGAATTTGACATCAAAAACCATTCTATCTTGCGCACTAAAAAAACACCGACATTTCTATTTATCGGTGATTCTATTACACAGTATTGGGAGCTAAATGCTTATTTTGACACGACTAACAACTTAATTATTAATCGTGGGATTGCTGGTGATACGACGACTTATTTACGTCAGCGATTTGCGGTAGATGCCCTGCAGCTCAATCCTCAGTATTGCATCTTGGGAATTGGCATTAATGATAGCATTCAACTAGAGGGCGACTATTGGAAATTAATCCCTCCTATCCCTTACGAAGACATCCTATATCCAGCACAACGTAATATAGAGGATATTATTCTGCAAGCACAAGAGAGTTCTACACTGCTCATCTTGACTACACTGCTCCCGATTGCTATCCCTATTTTGCAGCATGAAGATATGCGCAGACAGTACATCTGGGATATGAACCAATGGCTTTTGAGCAAAGCCGAGCAGTATAAGTTGCCTATCATTAACTATTACACTGCTTTAACCTACCCTGGTGCAAATAAACCCCTTGACAATATTACCATTGACGGATTACATCCGAATGCAAATGGCTATGAGATTATGGCATTACTAGTCAAAAATACATTGTCGAAACACAACATTTTAATATAGGAGGCACTATGATATTTGATTCCATTCATAACAAAGAAAATTATAAAGATTACCCACTGTTATATCAAGCATTGGCGTATCTATCTACTTTAGAGCACGCTGAATTACCAGCACCTAATACAATCCTTGTTCCAGAGCGCTTATTCTGTAATCCAGTGGAACTGACTTCAAAACCTGAAGAAGCTTGCATTTACGAGGCTCATCGCAAATACATTGATTTGCATTATATAGTAGAAGGACTTGAGCGAATCGGTACTGCTAATATCACGTCTCTCTCTACCACTGCTGACTATTCTGAGGAAAAGGACATCGAATTTCTCGAAGGAACTGCTGATGGTTATTATAATCTTACCGCTGGTAAATTCATGGTATGCTTCCCAAATGATGCGCATAAAGTCGCAATTATGCACGAAGAACCAGTGGACATAAAAAAAGTCGTATTTAAAATTGCTGTGGAGGATTAAGGAATGAAATTAACGAAGAAAGAAGTATTAGAACGTATCAAAGGACAATTAATCGTTTCTTGCCAAGCGTTGCCTGTAGAGCCCTTATATGTAGAGGAAAAATCTATCATGTATCTTATGGCGCGTGCAGCGAAACAAGCTGGTTCCCCTTGCATCCGTACTAGTAGCGTACGCGACGTCATCGCTATTAAAGAAGAAACAGATTTACCAGTCATTGGCATTATTAAAATTAATTATGAGGGATATGATTCTTACATCACACCTACTATGAAAGAAATTGATGAATTAGTCGCTGTTGATGCGGATATCATCGCACTTGATTGTACAATGAGAACACGAGGAGATGGTTCAACTATCAATGATTTTATTAAACAAATCAAAGAAAAATATTCTAATATTTTATTAATGGCCGATATTTCAACATTTGAGGAGGGTGTCAATGCAGAAGCTTGTGGAGTCGATTTCGTAGGAACAACACTAAGTGGCTATACCGATTATTCTCCAAAAGTGGATGGTCCTGACCTTGAACTTGTTCAGAAATTATCATCTACCCTTCACATTCCTGTGATTGCAGAAGGTAAAGTTCATACCCCCGATCACGCTGTAGCAATGTTGGAAGCTGGTGCATTTGCAGTAGTCGTTGGTGGAGCTATTACGAGACCGCTTGAAATCGCCACAAGATTTGTAAACAAAATCGAGGAATACCATCATGGATAAATATTATATAGGCATTGATATCGGAGGGACTGCTGTTAAAATAGGTCTCGTTAATTGTAACGGTACATTATTGGCTACATCAACTGCATCTGTGAATTTTGATCACTATCAAACTCCCATTATAGACACCGTACTGAAAGAAACCGATAACTTCCTGAATGATAATAAAATTTCGCTTACTGACATTCATGGTATTGGGGTTTCCGCTACTGGGCAAGTGAATACACATAATGGGTGTATCACTGGAACCGCAGGGCATATTGCCAATTGGCTTGATACTCCTATATCACAAATACTATCGCAACACTATCAAAAACCAGTAACCGTTGCAAATGATGCAAACTGTGCCGCTTTTGGAGAAAAATGGATGGGCGCTGCCAAATCACATAGTAATGTCATTATGATTACTATCGGCACTGGTGTTGGTGGTGGCATTATCGTAAATAATACCATCCTTTCTGGATCTATTGGAATTGCTGGAGAACTTGGACACTTTTCAATAAAGAAAGACGGCATCCCCTGTTCTTGTGGGAATGTCGGTTGCTTAGAACAATATGCATCCACGACTGCTTTAGTTCGTCGTGTGAGAGAAAGTAACTTCGTAGCAACTTCTAATGTTCTACCACAAGATATAAATGGTAAGTATATTTTTCAGCAAGTAGCAAAAGGTAATTTAGAACTCCAAGACTTACTAGATGACTGGATTGCTGATATTGCTGTTGGAATCACAGGTCTAGTGCATATTTTCAATCCTTCTTTGATTGTTGTCGGTGGAGGCGTAAGCCATCAAGAAGATTTGTTTATCAAACCTCTTTCCGAGAAAATATACAGTAGTGTAATGCCAAGTTTTTCAAAAGATTTGACTATATGTTCTGCACAATTAGGTAATAATGCAGGAATACTTGGAGCTGTGGCGAATCATTTATCATCTCTATAACAAAGTTGTTTTCACACCGTTTTACTGGAAACAGCTAGCTTTTTGTTCTTTCATTTTGAATTTTCGTATCTCTTTACTTATTGTACACAAAAAAGGAAGCGTACGAAATAGCTGGTTTTACTCATCTATTTCGCATCACTTCCTTTGTTACTTATTCATCTTTGTTTTACCCGATTACCAACTTCGCTGCGCCATACACGCCCGCATCATTTCCCAGTGTAGCAAGTACAAATTTGACCTTATCATTTGCGAAGAACATCTTTTCTTTATAATGTTTCTCTACATTTTCAGTAATCACTTCACCAGCTCTAGACACTCCGCCGCCGATTACGACTACTTCTGGATCAACAATAACCGCTATATTTGCAAGTGCATGTCCTAGATACTGTGTTACTTCATCCACAATATCACTAGCCACTTTATCTCCTGCCTTATATGCATCAAATACGGACTTCGCCGATATCCTAGACTCTCGTAATGTACTGTATTCTTCTGTCGATGCTAGTCGTTTCTTCGCTACTCTTACGATACCTGTAGCAGAAGAATACTGTTCTAAACAGCCATGATTTCCACATCCACAAGAATCTTCTTCATTGTAGTTCACGCAAATGTGTCCGATTTCACCGCCTGCCCCATTACTTCCATTGATGATTTTACCTTTGTAGATAAGTCCACCACCAACGCCTGTTCCTAGTGTAACCATAACTAGGTTCTGATAGCCCATGCCGCCGCCTTTCCACATTTCACCAAGGGCTGCTACATTGGCATCATTTCCTACACTAGTCGGTACGCCAAGCAATTCTTCTGCTTCTCGTTTCACCTCTTTATATTTCCATCCTAGGTTGGCACTTCCATTCACGATTCCTGCATCCGATACTGGCGCTGGAACACCTATTCCGCATCCACAAACATCATTCTTTTCAATCTGATGGGTTTCTAATTTCCCATTCACAGATTCTGCTACGTCAGATAAAATGGTAATTCCTTCATTCTCTGTCTTCGTTACGATTTCCCATTTGTCAATCATATCTCCCGCTGATGTAAATAATGCCATTTTCACTGTTGTTCCACCAATATCGATTCCAATACAATACTTCATTCTGTCACTACTCCTTCATCTTCTTGCTCTCCACCTATGTGGTGGCTTTATTTCTAGCTATATCTTTATTATTTTTTTCCTTGTAAATTCTCTTGTACACGTCTATATAATTCTTGTGCCGCATTATATCCCATTAATTTCTGACGGTGGTTCACTGCAGCTGACTCAACAATAATTGCTAAGTTACGACCTGGTCGAATAGGTATCGAGTGGCAAACCACTTTGTTTCCAAGGAATTCTGTATACTCTTCTGTTAATCCTAGACGATCATATTCTCTATCTTTATCCCATTCTTCTAAGGTAATAACCAAATCAATCTCTTGTGTTTCTCTTACGCTTTGTACCCCAAACATCGCCTTAACATCAACGATTCCGATTCCGCGTAATTCTATAAAATGGCGTGTAATATCTGGGGCTGTTCCTATGAGTGTTGCATCGCTTACTTTGTGAATCTCAACAACGTCATCTGTTACAAGTCGATGTCCACGTTTAATAAGTTCTAGTGCTGCTTCACTCTTTCCGATTCCACTTTCACCCATAATAAGTACACCTACTCCATACACATCCACTAGTACCCCATGAATAGAAATACATGGTGCCAATGCTTCATGTAGCCAACGAATAATCTCTGCTGTGAAAGAAGATGTTTGCTTCTCCGTGCTAAATACTGGAATACCTGCATTTCTCGCTTTTTCTAAGAAAATAGGTCCTGGTTGCAATCCTCGACAAAAGATGTGACAAGGAATATTATATGAATTCAATTTCTCATATGTTTCGATTTTCTTTTCTTCTGATAATGTCTCTACATAGGTATATTCTACATACCCTATAATCTGTACACGGTCTGATTCAAAATGATCAAAAAATCCTGCTAATTGTAATGCAGGTCTATTAATATCTGGAATTAGTACTTCTTTCTGACTAAGATCAATCTCTGGTGTTAAGTTTTTTAAATTCATTTCTTCTACAATCCGTTGTAATTTTACTGTAGTATCTCCTCCGTTCATGTGTATCTCCTTCTCTCCGTTTATTTACTTCTATCATACCCTATTCATGAAAAAATTCATATACTTGTTTCGCTGATTTTTCATTCATTGTTTCAATTTTCTTCAAGTGTTCTACTGTAGCTGATTTCAATTCTTCTATACTTTGAAAATGTCGCATTAAAGCCTTACGTCTCGTTGGTCCTATCCCTGGAATATCATCTAAAATGGAATGCACCTGCCCTTTTCCTCTTAAGCTTCTGTGATATTCTATTGCAAATCTATGGGCTTCATCCTGTATACGTGTTATAAGCTTAAATCCTTCTGTATTACGTTCTATTGGAAGCTCAGTATTATCATAATATAACCCTCTCGTCCTATGCGAATCGTCTTTGACCATTCCACAGACTGGGATATTCAACTGCAATTCTTCCAGTACTTTTAAAGCGATGTTCACTTGACCTTTTCCTCCATCCATCATAATGAGGTCTGGAAAAGAATTAAAGCTATCAGCATCCGCATTTTCCATGCCGTGCTTAAATCGCCTTGTTAAGACTTCTCTCATACTAGCATAATCATCCGCACCTTCTACACCCTTGATTTTAAACTTACGATAATCATTTTTCTTCGGTTTTCCATTTTCATATACTATCATGGATCCTACGGATGAGAATCCACTAATATTGGATATGTCAAAAGCCTCTATCCGACGAATCTTCTGTAATCCAATGATTGATTCAATCTCTTTTACCGCACCTAACGTTCGACTTTCTTCTCGTTTCACTCGCTCTTTATCCGTAGATAAAATCATCTGTGCATTCTTCCTTGCCAACTCTACTAGTTTCTCTTTTTCACCTTTCTTAGGATTCTTTATTGTCACTTTTTGAGTTCTCTTGGTGGTTAACCATTGTTCAATGATTTCTCTCTCTTCCAATTCCACTTGTATCATCAACTCTGCTGGAATATAAGGTGTCCCTGCATAGAATTGCTTAATAAAACTTGATATAATATCTGCTTCCGAATCCTCCACAGCCACTTTTAAGTAAAAATGATCTCGCCCTATAAGTCGGCCTCCACGAATGAAGAATATCTGAACAATCGCATCTGTTTCTTCCATTGCAAGTGCTATGATATCACGATCACTTTGATCACTATTGGTAATCTTTTGCTTCTGTGATATCTGCGTAACACTATTTAATAATTCTCTATATTCAATTGCTTTTTCAAATTCTAAACTTTCTGAAGCTTCTAACATCTTCTCTTGTAATTGGCGTATTACCGGTTCAAAGTTCCCTCCTAGAAAAGACACTACACCCTTCACATAAGCACGATAGGACTCCTGATCAATATAACCTTGGCACGGAGCTTGGCATTGGTGGATATGGTAATTCAGACATGGGCGCTCTTTCCCTATATCCTTCGGAAGGTTTCTGTTACAACTTCTAATATTATATAGTTTTCTTACAAGCTCTATGGTGTCTTTTACTGCGGTTGCACTGGTGTACGGTCCAAAGTATTTCCCTTTATCTTTCCCCATACTTCTAGCTAACATCACTCGTGGATATGGTTCATCTACCGTTACACGAATAAATGGATAGGATTTATCATCCATAAGCATCGTATTATATTTGGGATGATGTTCCTTGATTAGATTACATTCTAGTACCAATGCCTCTAATTCCGAATCAGTCACAATATATTCAAATCTCGCAATGTGGGTCACCATTCTTTCTATTTTGGCTCCTTTATTTCTACTGGATTGAAAATATTGTCTCACTCTATTCTTAAGGCTGATTGCTTTCCCTACATATATAATCTGGTCTTTTTCATCATGCATTAAATATACGCCTGGTTTTCCAGGTAATTTTTTTAGTTCTTCTTCTATTATAAATTCTCTCTTTTCCATATGTTTATTATATCTTTTTCCAAAATAAAATGAAAGGTCTCCCTTTCATTTTATTTTTCTTCTTTATATACAATTGTTCTTAATCTTGTAAATCTTCTTCGTCAAATAGAGGTTCTTCTATACTATCACCATCATTCTCGTCAGTATATGGATATACTTCTTTCTCAGCTTTGTCTACTTTCTTCTCCTCTGATGATAATATCTCTATTCTGGAATTTTGTTTTCCTTGAAGTTCTATATCTTCGTCAGTCGGTGGCAAACCTTCCACTTCACGGAATATCTTCATGAATTCTTTTCCTGTAATGGTTTCTTTTTCAATTAAGAAATCTGCAATTTTATCAAGTGTCACTCTATGCTCACTAAGTAATTTCTTCGCTATATCGTAAGATTCTTTTAGCATTTTCATTACTTCTTGGTCTATCTCTGCTGCTGTGGCTTCTCCACAATTACTTACTGCTCTTCCATCTAAATAACGGTGCTGAATCGATTCTAGTCCTATCAGTCCGAATTTATCCGACATGCCGTACTGAGTAATCATGCTTCTTGCAATCTTAGTTGCTTGCTCTATATCGTTCGAAGCTCCTGTTGTCACTGTATCAAATACTATTTCTTCCGCCGCGCGTCCTGCCAAATATCCTACGAGCATTGCTTCTAGCTCTTTCTTGGTATTCAAGAACTTCTCTTCTTCTGGTGTCTGCATTACGTAACCAAGTGCTCCCATCGTTCTTGGAACAATGGTGATTTTCTGCACTGGTTCTGAATCTTTCTGAAGCGCACTTACAAGTGCATGTCCCACCTCATGATAAGATACAATGCGTCTTTCTTCTTTATTTAAGACTCTATCTTTCTTTTCTTTCCCTACAAGTACTACTTCTACTGCTTCAAATAAATCTGCTTGTGATACTGCTTTTCTATTATGTTTTACTGCATTAATTGCTGCTTCATTAATCATATTCGCTAAGTCAGAACCTACCGCTCCTGAAGTCGCTAATGCAATTGCCTCGAAATCGACTGTTTCATCCATCTTAACATCTTTGGCATGTACCTTCAGTACATCGATACGACCTTTTAAATCTGGCTTATCAATGATAATTCTTCTATCAAATCTACCTGGTCTCAATAATGCTGGATCTAATACTTCTGGTCTGTTGGTCGCTGCAAGTAATAATAACCCTTTATTCGTCTCAAATCCATCCATTTCAGTCAATAATTGATTCAATGTCTGCTCGCGTTCATCATTTCCACCCATCGCTGTATCACGGCTTTTACCAATCGCATCAATTTCATCAATAAATACGATACATGGTGCTGTTTTTTGTGCTTCTTTAAATAAATCACGAACACGTGATGCTCCAACCCCTACGTACATCTCTACAAAGGCTGAACCTGATAATGAGAAAAATGGTACATTCGCTTCTCCTGCTACTGCCTTAGCTAATAAGGTCTTCCCAGTTCCTGGTGGTCCAACTAAGAGCGCACCTTTTGGTAACTTCGCACCTATTCCAGTGTATTTCCCTGGATTATGCAAGAAATCAACGACTTCTTGTAACGATTCCTTCGCCTCATCTTGTCCTGCTACATCTTTAAAGGTAACACCAGTAGATTTCTCTACGTATAGCTTA
>JAWXVA010000009.1:0-45588 GCA_044425815.1 Eubacteriales bacterium | reverse complement strand
TGTCGCTGGTTCGAGTCCAGCTTGGGGAGGTATGGCTCCTTGGTCAAGCGGTTAAGACATCGCCCTTTCACGGCGGTAACACGGGTTCGATTCCCGTAGGAGTCACTTTGTTTTGCAAGAAATAAACTTATAATTAATATGCGCCGTTGTGGCTCAATTGGCAGAGCAGCTGATTTGTAATCAGCAGGTTACCGGTTCAAGTCCGGTCAACGGCTTTTGCTTTTTTAGCAAAGATTTTCAAGGCATTATTAGTAATATGGACCTTTAGCTCAGCTGGTTAGAGCAATCGGCTCATAACCGATCGGTCCTGGGTTCGAGTCCCTGAAGGTCCACTTTTACAAAACAAATGAAAACTAAATAAGGCCCAGTGGCTCAGTTGGTTAGAGCGCCGCCCTGTCACGGCGGAGGTCGAGAGTTCGAGTCTCTTCTGGGTCGCTTTATTAAAAATTCGTGGGATCATAGCTCAGCTGGGAGAGCACCTGCCTTACAAGCAGGGGGTCACAGGTTCGAGCCCTGTTGGTCCCATTAACCACTTATTAAGTGGTATGCCGGCGTGGCGGAACTGGCAGACGCACAGGACTTAAAATCCTGCGGGACTTATACTCCCGTACCGGTTCGATTCCGGTCGCCGGCATTAAAAAACCTTTAGATGATTTATCATCTAAAGGTTTTTTTGTTTGCACATCTGACCGTGCTCTAATGGGTGGAAACCCTAACATATCAAAATGGTGGGAAGTGTATAGCTGAACAGCAAGGGTTATTGCACCGAACCACCGATTTTTGATTTTAGCGTGAGGAATCTTTTATTCATTTGATTTATTTTGCAATATCTGTTGATCTATTAAATTTAAAGTCTTTGCAGTACAGATAATCTCTGCATGTAAGCAGAAGAGATTAAATGCAGTTAGAGAAGAACCACAGATTGTGAGGAATACAATCGCTATTCCTAATCCTTCATCAGGAAGGGCTAATTGCATAAACAAAATACTTAGGATGGCAACACCGCCGCCTGGAATAGGAGGAGCAGCAATACATAAAATAATAGAAATAAAGAAAATCATGAACAGCATTGAAATTGATAAATCTACTCCATAAATACCACACATGAAGAAGGAAAGTACTACCATAAATAGAGAAAAAGCAGGCATATAGATAACTTGTCCAAATGGAATTGCAAAATCAACTAACTTGTGTTCAATACCGTAATTTTTTTTGCAGGTATTAAGATTAGTGGTAAAAGCTGCAGATGAAGAATCAGTAGTGAGTCCAATCAAAAACGCTGGTAGCATTTTTGAAATAAAAATGGAAGGTTTACAACCTGTTTTTCTCAATACTCGTAATATGTTAAACAAAGTTAACAATATAAACGAGAAGAGGCAATAAGCAAAGAAGCGATAGGATGATAGTATAATATTAAGTTGATTGGCCAACAAAAGCTGGCTAACACATAAAAAGACAAATACATGGATATAAGAAGTAACAAAACTCATTGCACATTGTAATACTAAATTAATTTGATTTACAAAGCTGGAAACTATAGGAGTTTCTTTTTGTAATCCTAAAATGCAAACTCCTAGAAAACTAGCCAGCAGAACTGTTTGCATAGGGTTAATATCTGTTAGCGAGAATACGAAAATATTAGTAGGTACCATATCCAAAAACAATGCGAGAATTTCAGCAAACATCTGTGTGCTTTGCGTTGCAGCACTGGAGTCAATAGGATAAAGAAAGATTAACCAAAAACAACTGATTACAGTAGCAGTAACAATAGTAATCAGAAATCCAGTGATACATTGTTTCCCTATTTTCCCGAAGGTTGCAATATCCCCCATGTTAATAATGCTACAAAGGATTGAAATAAAAATAATTGGGCCAGATAAAGCGGAAAGTACGGACATAAATGCATTTGATGTTGGAACAAGTACGTCAGAGTAAAGGCTATCATTCAATGTATCAGGAAAAAGAAAAGTCAATCCGTAAAAAATAAAAGAAAGAAGAACGGCAAAAAATAATTTTTTTAAAGGTGCAGCAGGAACTTTAGGTAATGCCATATAAATAATATTGCGTTCATTCGTTGAATACTTCCACTCTGGAAGTATTCCCATTTTCTGCATTAAATTCATAGTAATAGATGGACTTTCATCCTCCTCCTCTACTATAAATGGGTTTACCAATTTGCCTTTGATATGTATAGAAAATTGATCTCTACCCCATTTTTTTCCATAAATCAAGGAGTACGGCGTTTCCTCGCCTAATTTTTCTTGGTAATATAAAAGCGCTTCCTCTATGATAAATGAGAGTCTTATACAATCCGCTTTTATTAGGCCAGTAGATTCTAAATAGTTCGAAAGAGCTTGTACGCCCTCAGAGATATGTAGGTTGGATAAACTTGAATATTGCATGTAAAACACCTCTTTCGCTAAAATGGTTGGATTTTTTGAATTTAAATAGATAAAAAGCATGCAGCTCTTTAATGAGCTGATTTGTTAAAATATATAATAAATAGTATAGCAGTAATTATATAAAATTCAAGAGAGAATCGTTTATAAAAGAGCAAGAGAGTAACCGTTATGGATTCTTTTGGGTTCAAGTATTGACGGACAGTATTAGGGGTTCTATAATAAGAAGTTGTAAATATAATAAATATAAGGGTAGAGGTAAGCGATGAAAGATATTACAATTACAGAATCTATAAAATATGTAGGGGTTAATGATAGAGAGATTGATTTATTTGAGAGTCAATATATAGTACCGGAAGGTGTGGCTTATAATTCATATATTATAGTCGATGAAAAAATAGCAATTATGGATACGGTTGATGAGTGTAAAGCTGACGAATGGTTAGAGAATGTGGAGAGAGAATTAGCGGAACGAGTGCCAGATTATTTGATATGCCTACACATGGAGCCAGACCATGCGGGAAGTGCTAAAACATTGATTGAGAAATATCCAGAAATGATAGTGGTAGGGAATGCTAAGACATTCACTATGATAGGTCAATTTTTCTCGATTGATTTAGAAAATAGAAGAAAAATAGTCAAAGAAGGGGACACACTTTCGTTAGGAAAACATGAACTTCAATTCATTATGGCACCTATGATTCATTGGCCAGAGGTTATGGTTGCATATGAATCTACAGAGAAAGTATTATTTTCGGCAGATGCATTTGGCAAATTTGGCGCATTGGATGCGAATGAAGATTGGACATGCGAAGCTAGAAGATACTACTTTAATATAGTAGGTAAATATGGAATGCAAGTTCAAGCATTACTTAAAAAGGCTTCTGCGTTAGATATACAAATTATCTGTCCATTGCATGGTCCTATATTAACTGAGAATATTTCGTATTACGTTGAAAAATATAACACATGGAGTAGTTATGAACCAGAAGATAAAGGGATATTTATAGCATATGCTTCTATTCACGGAAATACAGGAAAAGCAGCACATGCATTCAAAGCATTATTGGAAGAAAAAACAGGCGATAAAGTCTCAATAGCTGATTTGTCAAGAGATGACATGGCAGAGGCGGTTGAAGATGCTTTTAGATATGATAGAGTTGTTTTAGTAGCAGCGTCATATGATGGTGGAGTATTCCCATGTATGGAAGATTTTCTACACCATTTAAAATCGAAGAATTATCAAAAACGTACTATAGGTATCATTGAAAATGGCTCATGGGCGCCATCGGCTGCACGCACAATAAAAGGAATTGTAGAAACGATGAAGAATATTACATTATGTGATACGGTTGTAACAATTAAGTCGGTGATGAAAGAGAGCGACTTAGATGCAATGATTCAATTAGCAGATGAATTAGTAAAATAGCGAATAAAAATAAATGATTATATGAAAAGGTAGAGCACTCAGAGATGCTCTACCTTTTTCTTGGCATTCAGTGTCAATTCTGTTACTATATAAATAATGTAAATTAATTCTAGATGTAGAAGATAAATTCTTATAGAGGAGTCACCAACGAATGAAAAAGAAGATTAAAATGATTGCATTGGATATGGATGGAACTGTATTGACAGATGATAAGCGAGTAACGCCATATACTAAGCGGATATTAGAACAGGCGATGGAACAAGGTATTATCGTTTTAGCGTGCACGGGTCGGCCTGCTAGTGCGATACCAGAAGCATTTACTGAGCTTAAAGGAATGCAATATGCAATTAGTTCAAATGGAGCAAGAATTGTTGAGCTAAAAGAAAATAGAGTGATTTTTGAAAAATTAATTGATATGCATACAACTACAGATATCTTGAATATTGTTAAGAAATACGATACTTATAGAGAGGTGTTTTGGGATGGAATAGGATACACATCGAAAGAGATGTTTTCTAGAGTGACGAATTATCTTTCGGAGTATATGAGAGGGTACATTGCAGAAACAAGAGTTTTTGTAGAAGACATTGAGAGAGAAGTGTTAAAGAAGAACCAAGAATGCGATAAGTTGCATATTGCATTTAGTGACATGAATGAACGTAAGCGTGCTATTCAAGATATTAGAAATTATGGTGCATTTGAATTGGACGCAGCAATGCCTATGAGCATTGAAATTACAGCACCAGGCATTAATAAAGGGACTGGAATTATTAATCTCGGAGAATTACTAGGAATCACACGAGAGGAAATTATGGCAGCTGGAGATGGTATGAATGATGCAAGTATGCTAAGAGCGGTTGGATTTCCAGTAGCTATGGGGAATGCAGTACCAGAAATTAAAGAATTAGCACAATATATCACAGCATCAAATAATGATGAGGGTGTAGCAAAAGCAATAGAAAAATATGTTCTTAATTAGAATTGGTGGAAGAGAGGTTTTGACAAGGTATGATAGAAATTTTAAAGGCGTTTATATTAGGAATAGTAGAGGGTATTTCAGAGTGGCTACCAATCAGTAGTACAGGACATATGATTCTCGCTGACGAACTATTGCAATTAAATGTATCGACAGAATTTATGAATATGTTCTTAGTTGTAATTCAGTTAGGTGCAATATTAGCAGTTGTGGTCTTGTATTTTAATAAACTGAATCCATTTTCTGATAAAAAAACTGTAAAACAAAGAAAAGCTACATGGATTATATGGTTTAAAGTTATCGTAGCTTGTGTGCCAGCAGCAGTTATAGGGATTTTATTTGAGGATGCCATAGATGAAGCACTAGGAAGCCCGTATATTGTAGCAGCAATGCTGATTTTATATGGTGTATTATTTATAGTTGTAGAAAACAGAAACAAAGATATAGAACCACGAGTTAAGAAATTCTCGGAATTTACATTTAAGGATGCATTGATTATAGGGGCGCTGCAAGTGCTGGCTTTGATACCAGGAACCTCAAGATCTGGAGTTACAATTGTAGGTGGGATTATGTTTGGTATGTCCAGAACGATCGCTGCAGAATTCACTTTTTACTTATCAATTCCTGTTATGTTTGGAGCGAGTTTCCTTAAATTGTTGGGATTTGGTTTTGGCTTTACGTTTTTGGAAGTGGCAATTATGTTTGTAGGATGCGTTACTGCATTCTTTGTGTCGGTAATAACAATTAAGTTTTTTATGGGATATATTAAAAAGAATGATTTTAAGATATTTGGTTACTATAGAATTATATTAGGAATCGTTGTATTTGCGTATTTTTTAATTAATAGCTAGATGATTGAGTGGAGTGCAATAAGTAAATGGAATATGAAAGAATTCAAAAAGGAGCTTTTATAGAACGACCAAATCGTTTTATTGCTCATGTTGAAATAGATGGCAATGTTGAAGTTGTTCATGTCAAAAATACAGGAAGGTGCGCGGAGTTATTAACTCCGCGCGCAGTAGTCTATGTCCAAAGAGCAGAAAATCCTGAGAGAAAAACACAGTGGGATTTGATCGCGGTACAGAAGGAGCATCGAATAATCAATATGGATTCGCAAGTGACAAATCATGTTGTTTACGAGTGGATTGAACAAGGGAAATTTCTTGATAATGTGACAACAATAAAGTCTGAAGTGACATATGGTAAATCGAGAATAGATTTGTATGTGGAGGCTGAAGGGAAGAAGATTTTTATTGAAGTTAAGGGGGTGACATTGGAGGATAATGATGTGGTACGTTTTCCAGATGCACCAAGTGAGAGAGCAATTAAACATGTAGAGGAATTATCAAGAGCAGTGAAAGAAGGATATGAAGCGTATGTTTTTTTTGTTGTTCAAATGAAAGGCGTTCGATATTTCACTCCTAATATTACCACTCATAAAGCATTTGCAGAAACGTTGAAAATAGCAAGAAAAGCAGGGGTAAAAGTTATAGCTTATGAATGTGATGTCAAGGAAAATAGTATTCGTATCACAGAAAATGTTCCAGTAATATTAGAACAGCCATCTCTGTATGAGATGAGAGAATCACTTGTGTCTTGGTATATTAACAATAAGCGAGATTTACCTTGGAGACATCATATTACAGCATATCGGGTCTGGGTGTCGGAGATCATGCTACAACAAACACGAGTTGAAGCAGTGAAACCATTTTACCATAGATTTTTAGAAGCACTACCGACAGTAGAGTCGTTGGCAAGTGTGGAAGAAGATAAGCTGCTAAAGTTATGGGAAGGATTGGGCTATTACAATCGAGTACGTAATATGAAAGTTGCAGCACAACAAATAATGGAGAACTATCATGGTGAATTTCCAACAACCTTTGAAGAAATACAAAAATTGAAAGGGATTGGTGGGTATACAGCAGGGGCAATTGCTTCCATAGCGTTTGGAATTGCTAAGCCAGCGGTAGATGGGAATGTATTGCGTGTAATTAGTCGTGTGTTAGGTGATGAAGACGATATCATGAAAGCATCAATGAAAAAGCGCTTGGAAGGGTATTTAGAAGAGGTTATTCCATCAAACCATGCGAGTGAATTTAACCAAGGTCTAATCGAACTAGGGGCGACGATATGTGTGCCAAATGGAAAGCCGAAGTGTGAAGAATGTCCAGTTGAAAGCTGGTGCGTAGCAAGACGAGAAGGTCGTATTGATGAGTTGCCCGTCAAATCAAAAACAAAAGAAAGAAAAATAGAAAATAAAACAGTGTTAATCTTTAAGGATGCAGATCGAATTGCAATTAATAAAAGGGGTGCGAAAGGGTTGCTGGCTGGATTATATGAACTTCCTAATATGAAAGGTCATCTTAGTCAAGAAGAAGTAATTAAGTATAGTAAATCGATTGGGTTAATGCCAATAAGAGTTGAATTATGTGGAGAGCATAAACATATTTTTAGTCACGTAGAATGGCATATGCGAGGATATGAAATTCGTGTCGATGAATTAGAAAATTCGTGTACCGAAAAATTCTTATTTATAACACCGGAAGAAGTAGAAGAAACCTATCCTATTCCTGCAGCATTTGAAGGATATATGGCAAATTTGGATATTAAATTAGGGCAGAGCGCATACACTATTTGATAGCAGAATCTTGCTTGGACTGTTTTGTGTATACGATGGCATAAAAGAAAAGATACATGATAAACGCGCCAATTCCATCAAGAATAGAATGCTGTTTGATGAATACAGTTGCAAGTACTATAGAAATAGCTAATAAATTAGATAAATAAATTAACCAACGATATTTCTGTAAGGTGTTGTTCTTGGAAAGAGCAACAGCAATCGCAATCGAATCATATACATGTATACTAGGGAATATATTCGTAGGTGTATCGATAGAATATAAACTAGATACTAGCTGGGTGAATATATTATTAATATTAACGATATCAGGACGAAGTTCCTGCGCATTAGGATAAAGAAAAGAAACAATTAGAAAAATGGTCATGCCGCTAAATACGATGAAACCTAGTTGGTCAAATTGTTTTTTGTTGTCAAAGAACAGAAAAAGAAAACCAACTATTAAATAGGGAAACCATAGATAGTAGGGAATGACAAAATATTCGCAAAAAGGAATCATGCTATCAAGAGGTGTGTATATAATATGGTAAGAATCTGGAGTGAGAGATTCGATGTAAAAAAAGCCAATGCAATAAAATAAAACATAGAGTAGCGAACTTAATAGTCTGTTGCGTGTGTAAAACTGTTTAAATGTATTCATAAGTATCCCTTTCTGTTATAGCAGATAAAAGGAATTGTAGCATAATTCAAATAGCATATCAACTAAGTTAATGTTAAAAATATGTGTATGAAAGATGATGTGGTGAAATCTTTGTAATAAAAAATCGCTATATTCGATATTGACTTGGTGCAACGCCAGTTGCTTTTTTGAAGGCTTTTGAAAAATTGAGATTATCTTCAAAGCCAACAGAGCGTCCAATGGCTGTTATTGATAAGTCGGAATGCTTTAATAAAATACAAGCCTGGTTGATGCGAAAGCTAGTTAAGTATTCTTTGGGGGATGTGTTTAATATTTCTTGAAAGGCACGAAATAGGTGGCTGCGACTGATTCCTATATGTTTTGCAATATCAACAACAGTAATTGGGTAGATGTAGTTAGAGTGTATGTATTCAAGTCCTTTCTTGGCATAAGCGTCGTAAGAAGTTTGGTGAGATTTATTTGCGGATTCGTTATGTTGTAAAAAACCAGATAACGTGGTATATAGGCGACCTGTCATCTCGACAGCATTGTAAAGCTCATTGCCACGTGCTTCATATATGTGGATTAATTGTCGACGGATATAATCACTTAAATGTCCTTGATATATAATGGGATTATTATGTGAGAATCCAGAAGCTTTTAAAATCGTTAAAGCATCGGTTCCGGAGAAACCAACCCATGCGTATTCCCATGGATCGGATTCATCAGCATAGTAAGTTACTTCTTCCCAAGGATAGATTAAGAACGTATCGCCTGCAAATAGTTCATAGGTAATCTCGCCGATTTTATAGAAGCCTTTACCGGATACGACATGGTGCAATAAATAGCGATCTCGAATACCAGGGCCCCACTGGTGGTTAGGGGTACATTTTTGATATCCTGTATTATAAACCGAAAGTGATACGAGTTCTTTGTTTGGAACAGTATAAGAATTTTTGTAGGAATTAGACATAGGAACCTCCTTGCAACATAATGACATATATATAAAACAAAAATATATTGTATGTATAGGTAATATTCTATATTATTTACTTATAATAAGCAACATAATACATGATAAATATAAGAGTGGATTAAAAGAGAATAAAAAACAGGAGGAATGAGGATGACAAGAGAAGAATTAGTTAGCAAGTTTGAAGAAGTGTATGGGAAAGGTGGAGAAATCAAAGCTTACTTTGCACCAGGCCGTGTGAACTTAATTGGGGAGCATACAGATTATAATGCAGGACATGTATTTCCATGTGCATTAACGCTTGGAACCTATGCGGTGGTTAGAGCTAGAGAAGATCGAGAATTAAATTTTCTGTCGCTAAATTTCGAGAGTTTTGGGATTCTCAAAAGTAGTTTAGATGATTTGGTACCTTCAGAAGCTGCGAATTGGACAAACTATCCGAAAGGCGTAATGTGGAGATTTGAAGAATTAGGATATAAAATCCCAACAGGTATGGATATTATTATTTATGGAAACATTCCAAACGGTTCAGGTCTTTCGTCATCGGCATCTCTTGAAGTGTTGACAGGACTAATGTTAAAGGATATGTTTGGATTCGCAGAGATAACAATGCAAGAAATTGCTTTGATTGGTCAATATTCAGAAAATAATTTCAACGGATGTAATTGCGGAATCATGGATCAATTTGCAAGTGCTATGGGGAAAGAAGGGCATGCAATTTTCTTGGATACAAGCAACTTGCATTATGAATATGCACCTATCAAATTAGAGGGGGCTAAAATAGTAATTACAAATAGTAAAGTAAAACATAGCTTGGTTGATTCGGCCTATAATGATAGAAGAAATGAATGTGAAAGAGCAGTGGTAGCACTAAAGACGGTAATAGACCTTGACGGACTGGGAGATTTGTCAGAAGAGGAGTTCGAGGCAAATAAAAATGCGATTAGTGATGAGATTTGTTTGAAGAGAGCAAAGCATGCTGTATATGAGAATCAAAGAACAATCAAGGCGGTAAAAGCATTAGCGGATAAAGATATCGAAACATTTGGTAAACTAATGAATGCATCGCATGTATCTTTGAGAGATGATTATGAAGTGTCGTGTGAAGAAATTGATTATTTAGTTGATTTGGCATGGGAGATTGACGGAGTGATTGGATCACGTATCACTGGTGGTGGTTTTGGGGGCTGCACAGTAAGTATAGTGAAGGATGAGGTCGTAGACACATTCATTGAAAATATTGGAGATAAATATGAAGCGAAATTCAACCATAAGGCTGAATTCTATGTAGTAGATGTAGGAGCGGGTGCGTATGTTTTATAAGAATATAGCAACATTAGTACAATATGGATTGAATACAGGGTTATTGCCTGAATGTGAAAAAAATTATGCGACAAACTTAATTGTAGATTTGTTTGATGAAAATGAGTATGATAATTCCTATGAAGCAGAAACAGTTTTAATGAAAGATATAGAATTAGAGCCAGTGTTAGCAAGACTATTGGATGAAGCGGTTGCAAGAGGAATTATTGAAGATACGATTACTCATCGTGACTTATTTGATACGAAGTTAATGAATTGTCTAGTACCACGACCAGCTCAAATACAGAAAGCATTTGGTGAAGCATATGTGATAGCACCAGAGCGTGCTACAGAATATTTTTATAAACTTAGTCAAGACACAGATTACATTCGAAGATATCGAGTGTGTAAGGATCAGAAATGGAAAATAGATAGTGAATATGGACAGATAGACATTACAATTAATCTCTCCAAACCTGAAAAAGATCCAAAAGCCATTGCAGCAGCACTTAAATCTAAGAGTAGCAGCTATCCAAAATGCTTACTTTGTGCCGAAAATGAAGGATATGCAGGACATATGAATCATCCAGCACGAGAAAATCATAGAATTATTCCTTTGACTATTAACGAAAGTAAGTGGGGATTTCAATATTCGCCATATGTATACTATAATGAACATTGTATTGTGTTTAATGGGCAACACACACCGATGAAGATTGAAGAAGCTACTTATAGAAAGCTATTTGATTTTGTGAAAATTTTCCCGCATTATTTCTTGGGATCTAACGCAGACCTTCCAATTGTGGGTGGATCCATTCTGACTCATGATCACTTCCAAGGCGGTCATTATGCATTTGCAATGGAAAAAGCACCATTTGAAGAAAAGTTTGTTATTGATGGATTTGAGGATGTGGAAGCTGGAATCGTACAATGGCCGCTATCAGTTATCAGATTATGCTGTGAAGATGAGCAACGATTGATCACGTTAGCGACACGGATACTTGATGCTTGGAGAATGTATACTGACGAGTCAGCATTCATCTACGCGCATACAGGTGAAACACCGCATAATACGATTACACCTATAGTGAGAAAACGAGATGGTAAGTTCGAAATTGATTTAGCCCTTCGAAATAATATCACAACAGAAGAGCATCCAGATGGGGTATATCATCCGCACAAGGAGTTACATCACATCAAAAAGGAAAATATAGGTCTTATAGAAGTTATGGGTCTAGCTGTTTTGCCATCAAGATTAAAAATAGAGATGGAAGTACTTGGGGAGTACCTAGTTACAGGGAAAGATGTGGCATCAAATCCAATGATAGAAAAGCATGCAGAGTGGGCAGCGATGATGAAAGTTCATTATGATAACATTACAATGGATAGTGTTTCTTCTATAATAAGAGAAGAAATAGGGAAAGTGTTTGTTCGAGTGTTAGAAGATGCAGGCGTGTTCAAGTGCACCAAGGAAGGACGCGCGGCATTTAGAAGGTTTATTGAAACTATATAGAGAACGGAATGGTAGGATTGAACGTGTCGCTGTAAATGATAATGAATTGCAGTGGCACGCTTTAATAATAAATCTTTTAAGCAAATTTATTTCATGTTATAATGGTAAAATAGGAAATAAAGAGAGAATGGATTGTATTGAAAAAAATACAAAAATATTTCTTGCAATATCTGTATAGGGGTTGTATAATGATAAAGCTGTGACATGATAGCGTTGAAGCGTGAGGTTGTTACATACGTCCTGTATGTAAATTCCGCGGAGCGAATGTCAAGTTAGGAAACTGGCGACAAGTCACTGTACAGAAATCGAAAACAGCCACTGAGACGTGGTAACAATGTGTGAGTCAATCACGACACACACGGGAGAGTGTACAGTCACCGCTTGTCGTACTGAAATTAGAAGTACGAAAAGGAGGCGACTTTTTTTATGGCAAGTCAAGTAATGAGAATCACATTAAAAGCTTATGAACATCAATTAGTTGATGCATCAGCACAAAAAATCATCGAAACTGTAAAGAAAAACGGAACACAAGTGAGTGGACCAGTACCACTTCCAACTAAGAAGGAAGTAGTAACAATCTTAAGAGCTGTACACAAGTACAAAGACTCTAGAGAGCAGTTCGAGCAAAGAACTCACAAGAGACTTATCGATATCATTGCACCAACACAAAAAACTGTTGACGCATTATCTAGATTAGAAATGCCAGCTGGTGTGTTTATTGATATCAAAATGAAACAAAAGTAAGAAGACAGTAAGTATCCTATGACTAGGATGATTATGGAAAACCATAATCCGCTGTAGAAAACAGGAGGAAGTAATAATGAAGAAAGCTATTTTAGCTACAAAAATTGGAATGACTCAAATCTTCAACGAAGATGGCGTGTTAACTCCAGTAACTGTATTACAAGCTGGACCTTGTGTAGTAACACAAATCAAAACAGTTGAAAATGACGGTTACAGTGCTGTTCAAGTTGGTTTTGTTGATAAGAAAGACAAAACAGTAAACAAAGATAAGAATGGTAAAAAAGAAATCGTGCACAGACACGGTGCAACAAAAGCAGAGAAAGGCCACTTTGAAAAAGCTGGTGTTTCAAGCAAAAGATTCGTAAAAGAATTTAAATTTGATAATGCAGGTGAATATGCTTTAGCTCAAGAAATCAAAGCTGATATCTTTGAAGCTGGAGACAAAATAGATGCAACTGCAATTTCAAAAGGTAAAGGATTCCAAGGCGCTATCAAAAGACATAACCAAAGCAGAGGTCCTATGACTCACGGTTCGAAATTCCACCGTCATGCAGGTTCTAATGGTGCTGCATCTGATCCATCAAAAGTATTTAAAGGTAAAAAGATGCCAGGACACATGGGTAGCAAGAAAATCACAATCCAAAATCTTGAAGTTGTACGTGTAGACGCTGAGAACAATTTAATCTTGGTTAAAGGTTCTATGCCAGGACCTAAGAAGTCTTTAGTAACAATTAAAGAGACTGTGAAATCAGCAAACTAGGCTCTACTAAGAAAGGAGGACACACAGATGGCAAACGTATCTGTTTACAATATCGAAGGAAATGAAGTTGGAACAATCGACTTAAATGATGCAGTATTCGGTGTAGAAATCAACGAACATTTATTGCATATGGCAGTTGTTCAACAACTTGCAAATAAACGTCAAGGAACACAAAAAGCGAAAACTCGTTCAGAAGTTCGTGGCGGTGGTAGAAAACCATGGAGACAAAAAGGAACTGGTCATGCAAGACAAGGTTCTACAAGATCGGCTCAATGGACAGGCGGTGGAGTTGTATTTGCTCCAACACCAAGAGATTACTCTTTTAAATTAAATAAAAAAGAGAAAAGAGCTGCTTTATTATCAGCTTTAACATCTAGAGTTGAAGAGAAAAAATTCATCGTTGTTGACGAAATGAACTTCTCTGAAATTAAAACAAAGAACTTCCAAAATGCATTAAATAACTTAAACGTATCTAAAGCATTAGTTGTTCTTGAAGATGGTAACAAGAATGCTGAATTATCAGCAAGAAATATTCCAAGTATCAGAACTGCAAAAGTTAATACAATTAATGTATATGATATCTTGAAATACAACACAGTTATCGCAACAAAAGCTGCTGTTACAAATATCGAGGAGGTGTATGCATAATGGCAAATGTACAATATTATGATGTTATCCTCAAACCAGTGGTAACAGAAAAAAGTATGGAAGCTATGGCTGACAAGAAATTTACTTTCTTGGTACATCCAGAAGCTAATAAATCTCAAATCAAAGAAGCTGTTGAAAAGATGTTCGCAGGAACTAAAGTAAAAAGCGTTAACACTATGAACCTTGATGGTAAAAAGAAAAGACGTGGAGTATCAACAAGCAGAGATTATGGAAGAACAGCTAAGACTAAAAAAGCAATCGTTCAATTAACAGCTGATAGTGCTGATATTGAAATCTTCCAAGGACTATAAAAAGTAGTTAGTAACTAGCATACGGAATGAAACCGTGAGAATAAACAGTAAATATGAAAGGAGTGATTTATAATGGGAATTAAAACATATCGCCCTTATACACCTTCTAGAAGAGAGATGACAGGATCTGACTTTTCAGAAATCACAAAGAGTTCTCCAGAGAAATCTTTATGTGCAGCTAAAAGCAGAACAGCTGGTCGTAATAATCAAGGTAAAATCACAGTAAGACACCGCGGAGGCGGAGCTAAAAGACAATACAGACTTATCGATTTTAAAAGAAATAAAGTAAATGTACCTGCAACTGTAATTGGTATCGAATACGATCCAAATAGAACAGCAAATATCGCACTTATCTGCTATGCAGATGGTGAAAAATCATACATCTTAGCTCCTCAAGGACTTACAGATGGAATGATAGTTATGAATGGTGCAGAAGCAGAAGTTAGAGTAGGAAACTGCTTACCATTATCTGCAATCCCAGTTGGTACACAAATTCATAATATCGAAATGTACCCAGGAAAAGGTGGACAATTAGTTCGTTCTGCTGGAAACAGTGCACAATTAATGGCTAAAGAAGGTAAATATGCAACACTTAGACTTCCTTCTGGAGAAATGAGAATGGTACCAATCATCTGTAGAGCAACAATAGGTGTTATTGGTAATGGAGATCACAATCTAATCAACATCGGTAAAGCTGGACGTAAGCGTCACATGGGATTCAGACCTACAGTACGTGGTTCTGTTATGAACCCTAATGACCATCCACACGGTGGTGGTGAAGGTAAGACAGGAATTGGTCGTCCAGGTCCTTCTACACCATGGGGTAAACCAGCTCTAGGTCTTAAGACTAGAAAGAAAAACAAACAGTCTAATAAATTAATCGTAAGAAGAAGAGACGGTAAAGGTATCAAATAAATAGGTTTTCAAGGAGGTAAGATTAATGGCTCGTTCACTTAAAAAAGGTCCATTCGCTGATGCAAGCTTACTTAAAAAAGTAGATGCATTGAATGCAACAGAAAGTAAAACAGTTATTAAAACTTGGTCTCGTCGTTCTACAATATTCCCATCATTCATTGGACACACAATTGCTGTTCATGATGGGAGAAAACATGTGCCTGTATATGTTACAGAAGACATGGTAGGCCACAAACTTGGTGAGTTTGTTGCAACTAGAACATACAGAGGTCACGGAAAAGACGAAAAGAAATCAAAAGTTAAGAGATAGTAACAGATTTGAAAGGAGGATACATCCATGGCAAAAGGACATAGATCCCAGATCAAACGTGAGAGAAATGCGAATAAAGATACTAGACCATCAGCTAAGTTATCTTATGCAAGAGTTTCAGTACAAAAAGCATGCTTCGTTTTGGATGCAGTCAGAGGTAAAGATGTACAAACAGCACTTGGTATTTTAACATATAATCCAAGATATGCTTCAAGCTTAATTAAAAAGTTATTAGAATCAGCTATTGCAAATGCTGAGAACAACAACGGAATGAGTGTTGAGAACCTATATATTCAAGAATGTTATGCGAATAAAGGTCCAACAATGAAAAGAATTAAACCAAGAGCACAAGGTAGAGCTTACAGAATCGAAAAGAGAATGAGCCATATCACATTGGTGCTTAATGAAAGATAAGGAGGTAAATAATGGGACAGAAAGTTAATCCTCATGGCTTGAGAGTCGGAGTTATTAAAGACTGGGATTCTAGATGGTATGCAGAAAAAGACTTTGCAGATAATCTTGTAGAAGACCATGCAATTAGAACTTTTCTTAAGAAAAAATTATACAGCGCAGGTGTTTCTAAGATTGAAATCGAAAGAGCGTCTGAAAGAGTTAAAATTATTATTTACACAGCTAAACCAGGTATCGTAATCGGTAAAGGTGGATCTGAAATCGAGAAAGTTAAAGCAGAATTAGCAACAATTACAAGTAAAAAACTTATTGTTGATATCAAAGAAATTAAAAGACCAGATAAAGATGCTCAATTAGTAGCAGAAAACATTGCATTACAACTTGAAAATCGTATCTCTTTCAGAAGAGCTATGAAGTCTTGTATGTCAAGAACAATGAAAGCTGGATCATTAGGTATTAAAACAGCTGTATCTGGACGCTTAGGCGGAGCAGACATGGCTCGTACAGAATTTTACAGTGAAGGAACTATTCCACTACAAACTTTAAGAGCTGATATCGAATATGGATTTGCAGAAGCAGATACAACATACGGTAAAGTAGGAGTTAAAGTTTGGATTTATAAAGGTGAAGTACTTCCAACTAGAACTAAGGAAGGGAGCGCGAGATAATTATGTTAATGCCAAAAAGAGTTAAAAGACGTAAACAATTCCGTGGTTCCATGAAAGGTAAAGCTTTAAGAGGAAACACATTATGCCATGGAGAATATGGTATTGTAGCAATGGAACCTTGTTGGATTCGTTCTAATCAAATCGAAGCAGCACGTATCGCTATGACTCGTTATATCAAACGTGGTGGTAAGGTTACAATTAATATATTCCCAGATAAACCAGTAACTACGAAACCAGCTGAAACTCGTATGGGTTCCGGTAAAGGAACATTAGAATTTTGGGTAGCTGTTGTTAAGCCAGGACGCGTTATGTTTGAAATCGCAGGCGTAAGCGAAGAAATTGCTAGAGAAGCTCTTCGTCTTGCAACACATAAGTTACCATGTAAATGTAAAGTAGTTTCTCGCGCAGACTTAGAAGGCGGTGATAACAGTGAAAATTAATAAATTTGTAGAAGATTTAAAAGCAAAATCAGCTGCAGAATTGAATGAAGAATTAGTAGCTGCTAAGAAGGAACTTTTCAATTTGAGATTCCAAAATGCAACAAACCAGTTAGATAACACAAGTAGAATTAAAGAAGTAAGAAAAAATATTGCTAGAATTCAAACAGTTATCACAGCAACTGAAAGTAAATAATAAAATGTTGATATAAATTTGGTGATTTCATAAGAAAGGAGATTAATCGTGGAAAGAAATTTGAGAAAAACACGTATTGGTAAAGTAACAAGCAATAAAATGGACAAAACTATTGTTGTTGCAGTTCAAGATAATGTAAAACATCCTCTTTACAACAAAATCGTAAAGAGAACATATAAATTAAAAGCTCATGATGAAGAGAACACATGTAACATCGGAGATACAGTTAAAGTTATGGAAACAAAACCATTATCGAAAGATAAAAGATGGAGACTTGTAGAAGTAATAGAAAAAGCAAAATAGTAGCAAGAATTCTTGCAATACAAATATAAGGAGGTTTACCTGCATGATACAACAAGAAAGTAGACTTAAAGTAGCAGATAATACAGGTGCTAAAGAATTACTCTGCATCCGCGTATTAGGTGGTTCTACTAGAAGATATGCAGCTATTGGTGATGTGATCGTTGCAACTGTTAAAGATGCAACACCAGGCGGTGTTGTTAAAAAGGGAGACGTAGTTAAAGCCGTAGTTGTACGTACTGTAAAAGGTGCACGTCGTAAAGACGGTTCATATATCAAATTTGATGAGAACGCAGCAGTAATCATCAAAGATGACAAAAACCCAAAAGGAACACGTATTTTTGGTCCAGTAGCAAGAGAGCTTCGTGAAAAACAATTTATGAAAATTGTTTCACTTGCTCCAGAAGTATTATAAGGAGGTGTCGTAAATGGCAACATTAAAAATTAAAAAAGGCGACACTGTAAAAGTAATCGCTGGTAAAGACAAAGATAGAGAAGGTAAAGTACTTTCTGTAAATAAAAAAGATGGAACAATTCGTGTGGAAGGTGTTAGCATGATAACAAAACACTCAAAACCAAGCGCAGCAAATGCTGAAGGCGGAATTATCCATCAAGAAGGATCTATTGATATTTCAAACGTAATGTTACTAATCGATGGAAAAACTACAAGAGTAGGATTCCAAGGAAAAGGTAAAGACAAAGTACGTGTTGCAAAATCAACAGGTAAAGTAATTGATTAATTCGAGGAAGGAGGTCCAAGACTTTGAATAGACTTAAAGAACAATACCAAAACGAAATCGTTGACGCAATGATTAAGAAATTTGGATATAAAAATATTATGGAAGTGCCAAAACTTGATAAGATCGTAATCAATATGGGTGTTGGTGAAGCTAAAGATAATGCGAAAGTTTTAGAAACAGCTGTAGCAGATCTTGAAAAAATTTCAGGACAAAAAGTAGTTACAACTAAAGCTAAAAAATCAGTAGCTAACTTCAAACTTCGTGAAGGAATGGCTATTGGATGTAAAGTCACATTAAGAGGAGAAAGAATGTATGAGTTCGCTGATCGTTTAATCAGCCTTGCATTACCTCGTGTACGTGACTTTAGAGGAGTAAATCCTAATGCATTTGACGGAAGAGGAAATTACGCTTTAGGAATTAAAGAGCAATTGATTTTCCCAGAAATTGAATATGATAAAGTAGATAAAGTAAGAGGGATGGACATTATTTTTGTTACTACTGCTAAAACAGACGAAGAGGCTCGCGAGTTGTTAACACAATTCAGCATGCCATTTACAAAATAAGGAGGTATATCATGGCTAAAACAGCAATGAAAATCAAACAACAACGTGAAGCTAAGTTCTCAACTCAAGCTTACAATCGTTGCAGAATTTGTGGACGTCCACATGCATATTTAAGAAAATATGGAATCTGTCGTGTATGCTTCCGTGAATTAGCATATAAAGGACAAATCCCAGGAGTAAGAAAAGCAAGCTGGTAGGCATTGAACACTTAGCGAGGTGTTTCCGAGCTTAGTGAGAAAGCCGGTCTCAAGCGTTGGCGAGATAGTATTGAGCCTAGGCGCACGGACTTGATGCAAACTTAGAATGACTAATGTTTGTAATCAGGCTTATACAAATAATAGATTAAATAAGGAGGACATTCACATGACAATGAGCGATCCAATCGCAGATATGCTTACAAGAATCCGTAATGCAAATACTGCAAAACATGATACAGTAGATGTACCAATGTCAAAAATGAAATTAGCAATTGCTAATATCTTAGTGGCTGAGGGATATGTTGAGAAATATGACATCGTAGAAGATGGAATTTTCAAAACATTACACATCACATTAAAATATGGTGCTGATAAAAACGAAAAAGTTATCACTGGATTAAAGAGAATCTCTAAACCAGGGCTTCGTGTATACGCAAGTAATGATAAACTTCCAAAAGTTCTTGGTGGACTTGGAACAGCAATTTTATCAACTAACGTTGGTGTTATTACTGATAAAGAAGCTAGAAAACAAAACGTAGGTGGAGAAGTATTAGCATTCGTTTGGTAGACCGAAAGCGACTTTGGTGTAAAGTGAGAAATAAAAGAAACTGAAAACAGACCGAAAGCAACTTAGCGAGGTACTTCCAAGCTTAGTGCGAGGTCGTTCTTTAAGCTTGGCGAGGTGCTATCGAGCTTAGCAAGAAAGAACTTCCTTAAAAGGTCCGAAAATTTAAGTGTAGGAGGTAAAGGTATGTCACGTATAGGAAGACTACCAGTAGCAATTCCAGCAGGAGTAACTGTTGAAATAGCTGAGAATAATGTAGTTACTGTAAAAGGTGCTAAAGGAACTCTTGTTAAAGAACTTCCAGTTGAAATGGAAATCAAACAAGAAGGTGATCAAGTAATCGTTACTAGACCAAATGATTTGAAAAGAATGAAATCATTACACGGTTTAACAAGAACTTTAATTAATAACATGGTTGTAGGTGTTACAGCTGGTTACGAAAAAGTTTTAGAAGTTAATGGTGTAGGTTATAGAGCGGCTAAATCTGGAAAAGAATTAACATTAAGTTTAGGATATTCTCATCCAGTAGTTATGGTTGATCCAGAAGGAATCGAAAGTGTTCTAGAAGGACAAAATAAGATCACTGTTAAAGGTATTGATAAAGAAAAAGTTGGCCAATACGCAGCTGAAATCAGAGATAAAAGAAGACCAGAACCTTATAAAGGTAAAGGTATTAAATATGCTGATGAAGTTATTAGACGTAAAGTTGGTAAGACTGGTAAGAAATAATTAAGGAGAGTGTAAAAAATGGTTAGTAAAAAATCAAGAGCAGAAATTCGTGTTAAAAAACACAAAAAGATTCGTAATCGTTTCAGCGGAACAACTGAATGCCCACGTTTAGCAGTATTCAGAAGTAATAATCATATGTATGCTCAAATTATTGACGATACAGTTGGAAATACTTTAGTTTCAGCTTCTACTCTTCAAAAAGAAGTGAAAGCAGAACTAGAAAAAACTAACAACGTTGATGCAGCTGCATATTTAGGAACTGTAATTGCTAAAAAAGCAATTGAAAAAGGAATCAAAGACGTAGTTTTCGATAGAGGCGGATACATTTACCACGGTAAAGTTCAAGCATTAGCAGACGCAGCTAGAGAAGCAGGACTTAATTTCTAGAATTTGAAGGAGGATAATACACATGAGACGCAATCACATTGATGCTAGTCAATTAGAACTAAATGACAAAGTAGTTTCTATTAAACGTGTAACCAAAGTAGTTAAAGGTGGTCGTAACTTCAGATTCACAGCTTTAGTAGTTGTTGGTGATGGAAATGGTCACGTTGGTGCAGGTTTAGGTAAAGCTACTGAAATCCCAGAAGCGATTCGCAAAGGGAAAGAAGATGCTATGAAAAATCTTATTACTGTAACATTAGATGAAAACAATAGTATTACACATGATACAATTGGAAAATTCGTTGGAGCTTCTGTATTACTTAAGAAAGCTAAAGAAGGTACTGGAGTTATCGCTGGTGGTCCAGCGCGTGCTGTAGTTGAAATGGCCGGAATTAAGAATATTCGTTCAAAATCTTTAGGATCCAACAATAAGCAAAACGTAGTTCTTGCAACACTTGAAGGATTGAAGTTAGTTAAAACTCCAGAAGAAGTTGCTAAACTTCGCGGGAAATCTGTAGAAGAGATCTTGGGCTAAGGAGGAATATAAAATGGCTGAATTAAAAATTACATTAGTAAAATCTACAATTGGAGCAATTCCAAAACACAGAAAAACTGTAGAAGCACTAGGATTAAAAAAATTAAACAAAACTGTTGTATTACCAGATAACGCAGGAACACGCGGAATGGTACAACAAGTTAGACATCTAGTAAAAGTAGAAGAAGTTTAAGAAATTATACTTCACAAAAATAGAGTAAGGAGGTAGCACATGAACTTATCAAATTTAAGTCCTGCAGAAGGATCAAAACACAGTGATAACTTTAGAAGAGGCCGTGGACATGGTTCAGGTAATGGTAAAACAGCTGGTAAAGGTCATAAAGGACAAAAAGCACGTTCAGGCGGTACAAGACCTGGATTTGAAGGTGGTCAAATGCCACTATACAGAAGAATACCAAAAAGAGGTTTCACTAATAGAAACACTAAAACAATCGTTGGTATTAATCTAGCTGCATTAGAAGTTTTCGAAAATGATACAGTTGTAACTGTAGATACATTAATCGAAACAGGAATTGTTAGAAATCCTAAAGATGGAGTTAAAATTCTTGGATGCGGTGAATTAACTAAAAAACTTACAGTACAAGCTAATGCATTTAGCGGTACTGCAGCAGCTAAAATCGAAGCACTTGGTGGAAAAACAGAGGTGATCTAATGCTAGAGACATTACGAAAAGCATTTAAGGTGGCAGAAGTTCGTAGTAAACTTATATTCACATTCTTAATGCTAGTTGTTATTAGACTTGGATCGCAACTACCAACACCAGGGGTGGATCCAACATATATTCAAAGTTTTTTTGATAGTCAAACAGGGGATGCGTTTAATTTCTTTAACGCATTCACTGGGGGATCATTCACATCAATGTCAGTGTTTGCGTTAAGTATTACACCATATATTACATCATCTATTATCATGCAATTACTTACAATAGTTTTTCCTAAATTGGAAGAAATGCAAAAAGATGGTGAGGATGGCCGTAAGAAAATCGTAACAATCACTCGTTATCTTACAGTAGGACTTGCACTTATTCAATCTACAGCATTAGCGGTAGGGTTTGGACAACAAGGATTATTAGAAGAATATAATTTTGTAAATGTAGTGGTAGTTGTATTGACATTAACTGCAGGTAGTGCATTCTTGATGTGGATAGGTGAAAGAATTACAGAAAAAGGTATAGGAAATGGTATTTCAGTAGTATTATTGATTAATATTGTTTCGACAATTCCTCAAGATTTCGTTTCACTATTTGAACAATTTGTTTATGGTAATAGTATAGCAAAAGCAGGATTGGCACTTCTTATAATTATAGCAATTGTGATCCTGATGGTAATTTTCGTAATATTCTTACAAGATGGACAGAGAAGAATACCAGTACAGTATGCTCAGAAAATGCAAGGAAGAAAAACTGTTGGTGGACAATCAACGTATATTCCTATGAAAGTTAATACATCTGGTGTAATACCAATTATCTTTGCATCATCATTAATGCAATTTCCAATAGTTATCTCTTCATTCATTGGTGCAGATAGCGGAACGGGAATTGGGAGTGAGATATTAAAAGGACTTAATTCAAATTATTGGTTGAATCCAAGTTATATCCAATATTCTTGGGGATTATTAGTATATATTGCACTTGTAATATTCTTTGCATATTTTTATACATCGATTACTTTTAATCCAATAGAAATTGCAAATAATATGAAGAAACGTGGTGGATTTGTTCCGGGTATCAGACCTGGAAAGCCAACTGTTGACTTTATAACTAAAATTTTGAACTCTATTGTATTTATTGGTGCAGTCGGGCTAGTAATTATTCAAGTGATTCCATTCTTCTTTAACGGAATGTTTGGTGCAAGTGTTTCATTTGGTGGAACATCCCTTATTATCATAGTAAGTGTTGTTCTTGAAAGTATTAAACAAATCGAATCACAATTACTTGTACGTAATTATACAGGTTTTTTAAATAAGTAAAGCATTTGACTCGCAAATTTTTCGGAAGAGAATTTTGCGAGTTTATGTTATATTGATAAGATTTGTCTTGACTGTAATACGTTAGGTATAAGTCTTACACACGGATAGTTTAACGAAATTTGAGGAGGGATAGCTATGAAGATAGTAATGTTAGGTGCACCAGGTGCAGGTAAAGGAACACAAGCAAAAAAAATCGCTTCGAAATATAGTATTCCACATATTTCAACAGGAGATATTTTTAGAGCGAATATAAAAAATGGAACAGAATTAGGTAAAAAAGCTAAAACATTCATGGATCAGGGATTGTTAGTACCTGATGAATTGGTTGTTGATTTAGTGGTTGATAGAGTAAATCAAGATGACTGCACAAACGGTTATGTGCTTGATGGATTCCCAAGAACAATACCACAAGCAGAAGCGTTAGACGCAGCGTTACTTAACTTAAATCAAAAAATTGATTATGCAATTAATGTGGAGGTTCCAGATGGAAATATTGTAAAACGTATGTCTGGAAGACGCGCATGTGTCGCATGTGGAGCAACATACCACTTGGAATATGCCCCAACTAAAGTAGATAATGTTTGTGATACATGTGAAGGAGAATTGATTTTAAGAGATGATGATGCACCAGAGACAGTATTGAAACGTTTAGGTGTATATCATGATCAAACACAACCACTAATTGAGCATTATACAAAAGCGGGTGTATTAGTAGAAGTTGATGGAACAATTGATATTGACGAAGTGTTCAATGCAATTGTGGAAGTTTTAGGAGCATAAGAATGTCGATAAGTATAAAATCAGCTAGAGAAATTGAATTAATGACTGAAGCAGGACGCCTATTACAAGAGGTGCATGCAGTTTTAAAAGATTCTATTAAAGTGGGTATGACAACACTTGAATTAGATCAAATCTGTGAAGCGGCTATTAGGGAAAGGGGAGTTGTTCCCAATTTTCTTCATTATAATGGTTACCCTGCATCAGTTTGTATATCAATTAATGAAGAGGTTGTACATGGAATTCCTTCTTCAAAGAGAGTGTTTAAGGATGGAGATGTTGTAGGGTTGGATACAGGATTGATTTATAAAGGTTATCATTCTGATGCAGCACGCACATATATTCTTGGCGAAGGTACGCAAGAGGCAAAAGATCTCGTACGCATAACAGAAGAATGTTTCTTTGAAGGTATGAAATATGCAAAAGAAGGTAATTATTTATTTGATATATCGTCAGCCATAGGGAGATATGCGGAGAAACATGGATACGGAGTTGTTCGTGATTTGTGTGGACATGGTATAGGAACAAAATTACATGAAAGCCCAGAAATACCTAATTACGTACAAACACGTAAAGGACCTAAGTTATATGCTGGAATGACACTGGCTATAGAACCGATGATTAATATTGGAACCGATGAGGTTTGGTGGTTAGAAGATGATTGGACAGTTGTCACAAAAGATGGATCGTTATCGGCTCATTACGAAAATACCGTGTTGATTACAAAGGATGGACCTGTGTTATTGACGTTGACCAATAAGGAGTAAATATGAGTGATATTTCTAAGGGAATGGTAGCAAAATCGCTTGCGGGACATGATAAAGATAGTATATACTTAATAGTGAAAGTAGAGAATGGATATGCGTACTTACTTGATGGGCATACTAAAAAAACAGAAAATCCCAAAAAGAAAAAAATAAAACATATTCAAATTATTAAGAAAACATCTTTTAGAATTAATCTTAATAATATCGAAGAAATGCGGGACGAGGAAATCAAAAAAATAATAAAACAATATAAGAAAGAACTTAGCATATAGGAGGAAGTAATATGTCAAAAGCTGACGTAATTGAAATTGAAGGAACTGTAGTTGAAAAATTACCTAACGCAATGTTTCAAGTAGAATTAGAAAATGGTCACCAAGTATTGGCTCACATTAGTGGGAAATTACGTATGAACTTCATTAAAATTTTACCAGGTGATAAAGTTACTTTAGAGTTATCACCATATGACTTATCCAAAGGAAGAATTATTTGGAGAGATAAATAAAAAAAGTATTGACTTACTAAGTGTCCAAGTGATATACTATCTCTTGGACACTTGTGCTTTGAAGGCATAAGTCCGCAACTATATAGGCAAAGCAATGTGTGAAAGGAGGATTTAACGTGAAGGTTAGATCATCAGTAAAACCAATTTGCGAAAAATGCAAAATCATCAAAAGAAAAGGAAGTGTTCGTGTAATCTGCGAAAATCCTAAGCACAAACAAAGACAAGGTTAAGAAACTTTAGTCGTGTTTGCAGACCGATAAAAACGGTCATTATTTTAAGCGGCTGTAGCAGGATACACAAGGTAGTGTGTAGAAGCATATCTCATCTTGCTATCATAATATATGGCGAGAAATTCGCAGTATATTGCTTATAATACTGGAGTGTCATTTATCCAGAAAGGGTACTAGATGTACCTGGACAGGTGAAGAGGAAAATGAGTGCTGAAGGTGTTATCAGACAGGAGAGTTCTTCATTCTATAACTCGTGAAAGACCTCGTTAAGAATATCGAACGACGTTCATACTAAGTTCGAAAAGACCTCACTAAGTATTCACAGTCCCAATTTGAGACAATATTAACCAAAGATTCAGATTTAAAATGGAGGAAATTCACATGGCTCGTATCGCTGGTGTAGACTTACCAAGAGACAAACGTGTTGAAATCGGATTGACTTATATCTACGGAATTGGTAGAACAAGCGCAACTCGTATTTTAAAAGAAGCAAATGTAGATCCTGATATCAGATGTAGAGATCTTACAGATGAAGATGTAAAAGTAATTAGTGCAGTAATTGACGAAACACAACAAGTAGAAGGTGATTTGCGTAGAGAAATCGCGTTAAACATTAAGAGACTTCAAGAAATCGGATGTTACAGAGGAATCCGTCATAGACGTGGACTTCCAGTACGTGGACAAAAGACTAAGACAAATGCTAGAACAAGAAAAGGTCCTAAGAGAACTGTAGCTAATAAGAAAAAATAATTAAGGAAAGCGTAGGTTAGTTTAAAATGGCTAAAAAAGTTATTAAAAAAGCAGTGAAAAAACGTGTCAAGAAAAACGTTGAACGCGGACAAGCGCACATTCAATCATCATTTAATAATACAATCGTAACATTAACTGATGCTCAAGGAAATGCTCTTTCATGGGCAAGTGCAGGCGGTCTTGGATTCAGAGGTTCAAGAAAATCTACTCCTTATGCAGCTCAAATGGCAGCTGAAACAGCAGCTAAAGCAGCAATTGTACATGGTTTAAAAGTAGTTGACGTATTCGTTAAAGGACCAGGTTCAGGGAGAGAAGCAGCTATCCGTGCATTATCAGCATGCGGAATTGATGTAATTAGTATTAAAGATGTAACACCTGTACCACATAACGGATGTCGCCCACCAAAACGTAGAAGAGTCTAGTGAAGCGCATATTCAGAAAAGTTTTAATGAATAGCAATTAATAGACCAATTAGGAGGAAAATAGAGCATGGCAGTAAATAGAGTTCCAGTTCTAAAAAGATGTAGATCATTAGGTATGGATCCAATCTTCTTAGGAATTGATAAAAAATCTAACAGACAATTAAAAAGAGCAAATAAAAAAATGAGCGAGTATGGACTTCAATTACGTGAAAAACAAAAAGCTAAATTTATTTATGGCGTATTAGAAAAACCTTTCAGAAACTACTTTCAAAAAGCTTCTAAAATGAATGGTCTTACAGGTGAAAACCTTATGATCATGTTAGAAAGAAGATTAGATAACGTAGTATTCCGTATGGGACTTGCTAGAACAAGAAAAGAAGCTAGACAAATTGTAGGTCACAAACATATTTTAGTTAATGGCAAACAAGTTAATATCCCTTCTTACTTAATTAAAGCAGGAGATACAATTGAAATTAAAGAAAAGCACAAAGGATCACAAAGATACAAAGATATCGTTGAATCAACAGGTGGACGTATGGTTCCTGATTGGATAGATGCTGATATTGATAGCTTAAAAGCTACTATCAAAGATATTCCAACAAGAGAAGTAATCGATGTTCCAGTTGACGAAATGCTTATCGTTGAGTTATATTCTAGATAATTCCATTATCTAGAATCGTGTAACCTAGATAATTCCATTATCTAGAATCGTGTAATCTAGATAATTCCATTATCTAGAATCGTGTAACCTAGATAATTCCATTATCTAGAATCGTGTAATCTAGATGATTTCATTATCTAGAATCGCTTAATTTAGATAAATCTAAAGAATCATTTAGGGCAAAAGCTCTAGATGATTTCTTGGACTTTTGTGTAACTTACCGACTACTCACGGCAGGAGGTGCTTGTAGTGTTTGATTTTAACAAACCAAATATTGAAATAACTGAAATTTCAGATGATAAAAAGTATGGGAAATTTGTAGTTGAACCATTAGAAAGAGGATATGGAACGACTTTAGGAAATTCCTTGAGAAGAATTATGCTTTCTTCATTACCAGGTGCAGCTATTAGTCAAGTAAAAATCGATGGAGTTTTACATGAATTTAGCTCAATTCCAGGAGTGAAAGAAGATGTAACTGAGATTATCATGAACTTGAAGAGCTTAGCGATCAAGAATACTTCAGAGACGGATGAACCAAAGACAGCGTATATTGAGTTCGAAGGCGAAGGAGTTGTTACGGCTGCTGATATTCAAGTGGATTCAGATATTGAAATTATGAATCCAGAAGCTGTCATTGCAACACTTAATGGTGGAGCAGACAGTAAATTATACGTAGAACTTACTATCACTAAAGGTAGAGGTTACGTAAGTGCAGATAAGAATAAAACGGAAGATTTACCGATAGCGGTAATCCCAATTGATTCTATCTACACACCAGTTGAGCGCGTTAATCTTATTGTTGAGAATACACGTGTTGGACAAATTACCGATTTTGATAAGTTAACACTTGATGTATATACAAATGGAACTTTGGTTCCAGATGAAGCAGTAAGTTTAGCAGCTAAAGTATTAAATGAGCATTTAAAACTTTTCATTGATTTATCAGAAGTTGCACAAGCAGCGGATGTTATGATTGAAAAAGAAGATGATGAGAAAGAAAAAGTTCTTGAAATGAGTATTGATGAATTAGAACTATCTGTTCGTTCATATAACTGTTTAAAAAGAGCTGGAATTAATACTGTAGAAGAACTTACAAACAAAACTCCTGAAGATATGATGAAGGTACGTAACCTTGGTCGTAAATCATTAGAAGAAGTGTTGGCTAAATTAAAAGAACTAGGGTTAGAATTAACAATAGGCGAAGAATAGAAACTAGGTGTATGTTAACAGTAAAACCGAATGAGTATGTTAACAGCGTTTAGGCAGTAAGTCCGATGAAGCATGTCTAGATGTGAACTAATGGAGGATAATAGAAATGGCAAAATATAGAAAACTTGGAAGAACATCAAGTCAAAGAAAAGCTCTTATCAGAGGTCAAGTAACATCATTATTAAATAATGGGAAAATTGTTACAACAGAAGCGAAAGCTAAAGAAATCCGTAAAGTTGCAGAAGGTCTTATTGCTATGGCAGTTAAAGAAAAAGATAACTTCGAAGAAGTAACTGTTAAAGCAAAAGTTGCAAGAAAAGATGCTAGCGGTAAGAGAGTTAAAGAAGTTGTAGATGGTAAGAAAGTTACTGTTTATGATGAAGTAGAAAAAACAATTAAGAAAGATATGCCATCAAGATTACATGCAAGAAGAGAAATGCTTAAAGTTCTTTATTCTGTAACAGAAGGCGAGAAAAAAGCAGCTCAAGAAGTTGATTTAGTTGGAAAATTATTCAACGAAATCGCACCAAAATATGCAGATCGTAAAGGTGGATACACACGTATCGTTAAGATTGGCTTACGTAAAGGTGATGCAGCAATGGAAGTACTTCTTGAATTAGTTTAATCTTATAAAATATTAGGTTGTTATGCAAAAGCATAGCAACCTTTTTTGTATGTAAAGAAATTTTACGTGGATTTTACAATTGCTAGGGTATAGATTTTACAACAATATATTAGAATAGTATTCAAATTAAGAAATAATATTTGTTACATACATAATCCTAGGCACATGCCTAGAGCGATATATTAGAATGGAGTTGTAATTTTGGAAAATAAAATTAGTGTAGAGAATCTAAATCTATTTTACGATGATTTTCAAGCTTTAAAAAATATAAATTTAAATATAAAGACTAATAAAATTACAGCGTTCATAGGACCAAGTGGATGTGGAAAATCAACACTTATTAAATCGATAAATAGAATGAATGATTTGATAAAAGGATGTAGAATTGAAGGAAGTATTTATCTTGATCAACAAGATATTTATACAGATGTAGATGTGAATGATATAAGAAGTAAAATAGGTATGGTGTTTCAAAAACCTAACGTATTTCCAATGAGTATTTATGAAAATATTGCATTTGGACCCAGAACACAAGGGGTAAAGAAAAAATCTGAGTTGGATTATATAGTTGAAAAATCGTTGCGCGATGCAAACATTTGGGAAGAGACAAAAGACCGACTTAAAAGCAGTGCATTGCGCCTTTCGGGGGGGCAACAACAAAGGCTTTGTATCGCTAGAGCATTAGCTGTTCAGCCAGAAGTATTGTTGATGGATGAACCAACATCTGCATTAGATCCAATCTCAACATCTAAAATAGAGGAGCTTGCGATAGAATTAAAAAAAGATTATACTATTGTTATGGTAACACATAATATGTTGCAAGCAGTTCGAGTTTCTGATAATACCGCATTTTTTTTATTAGGTGAAGTAGTAGAGTATAACCAAACAGAGACATTGTTTTCTGTTCCAGCGGATCAACGAACAGAAGACTATATAACAGGGAGGTTCGGTTAATATGAGAAGCACTATAGACGCATTACTAGAAGAATTAGAATATTCTTTGATTCAAATGGGCGAGCTGTGTGTACAAGCACTGTCAGATGCAAGTGTTGCATTGCAAGAAGGAAACGAAGAAATAGCGCAGAAAGTAATGGAAAACGATGACTTAATCGATAATTTAGAGAGTAAAATCGATGATATCTGTCTGACCATACTATTACGTGAACAGCCATTTGCTAGGGATTTGAGACGAGTAATAGCAGCGAGCAAGATTGTTACTGACTTGGAGAGAATAGGCGACCAAGCGGCAGATATTGCGGACATTATTTTGATTGCAAACCGGCAAGGGCAATTAGATACACCGATTGTGGATAAAATGGCAAAAAAAGCAAGTGGAATGGTATCTGACTGTATACAGGCATATGTCAGGAGAAATTTGGAGTTAACCCAAAAGATTATTGATGCAGATGATGAAGTTGATACGCTCTTTGAGGAAGTGAAATGTAAATTAACAAGTTCACTTGCGGAAAATGATAGTATTCAAGACAGGGCTATCGATATTATAATGATTACAAAATATTTGGAAAGAATTGCAGATCATGCTACTAATGTAGCTGAATGGGTAGCCTTTTCCATTACAGGTGTCCACCCATCTTATGAGGGATAAAGGAGAAAATTATGATTTTTTGTGTAGAAGATGATAGTAATATAAGAGAATTAGTAGTATATACACTGGAAACGACAGGCTTTGAAGCACAGGGGTTTGAAGATGGAGCTAGTTTTATGAAGGCATTAGCATTTGAAACACCAGAATTGATTTTACTAGATATAATGATGCCAGGAGAAGATGGTTTGGCATTGCTTAAGAAACTAAAGAGTTCATCTAAGACGAAATCTATTCCTGTAATCATGGTTACAGCAAAAGGTTCAGAGTATGATAAGGTTGTTGGTCTGGATAGTGGTGCAGATGATTACGTTACAAAACCATTCGGTATGATGGAATTGATCGCACGAATTAAAGCTGTATTACGAAGAAGTAGAGAGAATACAAAACAAGGACTAATTTCTCATGGACCGATTACATTAGATTTAGAAAAGCATTTAGTGCTTGTTAATCATGAAAATGTAACATTAACACTTAAAGAATTTGAATTATTAGAACGATTAGCACGTAAACCAGGAATTGTTGTTACAAGGGATACGTTATTGTCTGAAATTTGGGGATATGATTTTGATGGAGAAACTAGAACAATAGATGTACATGTTCGCTCATTACGCCAAAAGCTTGGTGATGTAGGTGAGATGATTGAAACAGTACGAGGAATAGGATACAAATTAGGAGGCGCGCATGAGGCGTAAGTTTCAACGTTGTGTAGGTTGGATTCTCTGTATGACATTATTATTAACTTGCTTTCTTTTTACAGGAGTTTTATACACTGAAAATGTAAGGGTGATGAATGAAGATGTGGTAAAAGAAGCAGAATATATTAGTGTAGCAATTAATTCAAGTGATGAAGAATACATAGATGAAATTTTAGATTATATAGATGATACGCGAATTACTATTATTGCACCGGACGGTGAAGTATTGTTTGATACAGAAAAAGATGCAGAAGCCATGGAGAATCACTTGAGTCGCGAAGAAATACAAGAAGCACTAGAAGTGGGTGAAGGTTCTAGCACGCGGATATCGGACACAATAGGAAAGCAGACGTATTATTATGCAATATTATTAGACGATGGTAATGTTATTAGAATTTCAAAAACTATGGACAGTGTGCTCGCTACAGTTTTGACGGTCCTACCGAGTATTCTGCTAATGGGTATTATATTGTGGGTGATAGCAATGCTTATTGCCAGGTGGCAGACAGATCTTATGATTAAACCAATTAATGAATTAAACGTTGATCACCCATTAGATAGTGAAATTTATGAAGAGTTACACCCATTGTTGAAAAGAATTGATAATAGTAACAAAGCAAGAGAAGAAGTGGCAGAGATGCGAAAAGAGTTCTCGGCTAACGTTTCACATGAATTAAAAACTCCACTAACTTCCATCTCGGGATACGCGGAACTTATGCAAAATGGTTTAGTAAGACAAGAGGATATTTCGCGATTTGCAGAGAAAATCTATACAGAGGCTATGCGATTAATCATGCTAGTTGAAGATATAATTAAACTATCAAAATTAGATGAAGGTAGAATTGAACTAGAGAAAACAGAAGTTGATTTGTACCATATGATTCGAGAAATTTGTAGTCGTTTGTCATTGCAAGCGGAGAAAAATAGAGTACACATCAAAGTATCTGGACAGTCAGTGAAATATCGAGGAGTAAGACAAATTCTAGATGAGATGTTGTATAACATATGCGAGAATGCAATCAAATATAATAAAATAGGTGGAGAGATAGATATTTGGGTAGGAAGTACTTTAGAGGGACCGAAGGTAATCGTAAGAGATACTGGAATTGGAATACCGGAAGATCAGCAAGAACGCGTATTCGAACGATTTTATAGAGTGGACAAAAGTCATTCGAAAGCAACAGGTGGTACGGGATTAGGTCTATCAATAGTAAAACATGGAGCAATCTTACATAAGGCAAATATCCAACTTTCAAGTAAAATAGAAGAGGGAACGAAAATAGAAATTCTCTTTAAAATTAACGAATAAGAAATGGGGGCAAAATCATCAGAATTTGCCCCCATTATGATATCATAGGAAACTATAGTATATATATTAAACGGTATGAAAACCCTTCCCGATAATTTGGCTAGTGTTTGAAATTAATATAAAAGCTGTAGGTTCCTGTTCTTTTATAAAGTTTCGAAGTTTTACAGCTTCTACACGACTCATAACAGTAAATATAATAAATTTATTTTTACCGGTAAAAGCACCAGTACCATTACAGGTAGTTGCACTTCTGTGGAGTTCCTGGGTGATGTAATTACAGATTGGCTCAGGAGTGTTACATACTACATTAAAATATTTGCATTGGTTAATACTTTCTATAACATTATCTACAAGAAGAGAGGAAATGGCTAGTCCTAAAATAGAGTACAATGCGGTAGTGATATCAAATACTAAAAAGCTGGCAAACGTAATAAGGCAATTGGAAACTAATAACGCACGTCCAATATCCATAGATGAATATTTTTTCATGATCATTGCTACAATATCAGTTCCGCCACTAGAAGAACCAATGTTAAAAAGAATTGCTGAACCAATTGCGGGTAGAATAATTGCAAAGCATAACTCCAAAACAGGTTGATCAGTCAAGGGCGCCGTAAGGGGCACGAGATATTCGAGAGCTGAAATTGATACTGATAATAAGACGCTACAATATGCTGTAGTAGCAATAAATCCACGTCCTAAAAAGAAACAACCTATTACGAGTAATAGTAGGTTTGCAATTAAGTTTATCGTACCAGCAGATAAAGGTAGCAAATGAGCAGCCAGTACTGAAAAAGCAGTAACACCGCCAAAAGTAAAGTTGTTAGGGAATTTGAAAAAATAAACGCCGACAGTTATTAATAGAGTTGCCAGTGTTAAAGTGCTAAAATACTTGATTTTATTTAACATAATATCCTCCGATTTTGTGTAATCCTAAAGGATTGTAACGCAATAAAAATCAAATGTCAACGATAATACAATTAATTTAATATCTATAAGAATAATAAATTGATACATGGAAATACTGAGAAAAAAGGAGGAATTTTGCATGTATCATTTTCTGGCAATTACAGATGTGTACGCAAGAGAAATAATTGATTCGAGAGGGAATCCGACGATAGAGGTAGAGGTATTAGCAGGTGAAAATTACGTTGGGAAAGCATCAGTTCCATCGGGAGCTTCTACGGGAAAATATGAAGCGGTTGAATTGCGTGATAGAGACTGTCGTTTTCTTGGATTAGGAGTGGAGAAAGCGGTTAATAATGTAAATAATAAGATTTCAAGGTTATTAATAGGAGAGAATGTATTTGATCAAGCCTATATTGATTACTTACTAATTAAAGAAGATGGAACAGAAAATAAAAGTAAACTAGGTGCAAATGCACTATTAGGTGTATCTCTAGCTGTAGCAAAAGCAGCAGCATTAGCAAATAATGCTCCATTATATAAATATATAGGTGGAGTGAATGCAAGGAAAATGCCAGTACCTATGATGAATATTTTAAATGGAGGTGCACACGCAACGAATACAATCGATTTTCAAGAATTCATGATTATGCCAGTTGGTATTTCTTCTTATAAAGAGGGACTCCGTGTTTGTTGTGAAATTTATCATACTTTGAAGAATCTGTTAAAAGAAAATAATTTATCGACTTCTGTAGGGGACGAGGGTGGATTTGCACCTAATTTACCAAATACAGAAGCAGTATTGGATTTCATTATGGAGGCTATTATAAAAACAGGTTATAAGCCAAAAGAGCAGATTGCAATTGCGCTAGATGTAGCAGCTAGTGAATTTTATGATTCAAAAATACAGAAATATTATTTTGAGGGAGAAAGTAAAATGCATGGGCAAAAGATACTGCGTTCAGCAGAGACTATGATAGATTATTATGAGGACTTAATCTCTAAATATCCTATTGTATCGATCGAAGACCCTCTAGATGAAGAAGATTGGAGTGGGTGGGAATTATTAACCACAAGATTAGGTCAGGAAATACAGCTCGTAGGAGATGATTTATTTGTGACAAATGTAGAACGACTAGGTCGGGGAATAAAAACAAATGTGGCCAACGCTATTTTGGTTAAAGTGAACCAGATAGGGACACTAACAGAAGCAATGAATGCAATTGCTACTGCTCAGAAGGCGGGATATCATACAATTATTTCGCATAGATCTGGGGAAACGGAAGATACGTTTATTGCAGACTTAGCAGTAGCTTTTTCTACAGGACAAATAAAAACTGGAGCACCTTGTAGATCCGAAAGGACGGCGAAATATAACAGACTTTTGAGAATTGAGGAGCAATTAAGTATACTAGGTGTTTATCAGAATCCGTTTTGTGAATAAATAGGAATTATAAATTAAAAAATCTGGAAATAAGAAGCATGGAATCCGAGAAAAACCTTGCTTAAAGCACAACAATGTGGTAGACTAAACATGGTTTATTTACAGGAGGTGTAAAAATGGATATTTTGAAAATGGTTATTACTATTATATTCGTAATAGATTGTATTGCTTTGACAGTTATCGTGCTTCTACAAGAAGGAAAGTCAGCAGGTTTAGGAACAATAGCAGGAGCTGCAGATTCATTCTGGGGACAAAACAAAGGTCGTTCAATGGAAGGTGCATTAGTTAAGGTGACAAGAATACTTGCAATCTTATTTATGGTATTAGCGATAGTATTGAATTTAAGCGTATTTAACTAGGAAAAGAATTGTAATGAAGACACTCTTATGAATATAAGAGTGTTTTATTTATATGTAGAAGAAAGAGGTAAAATGAATAACAAATTAACAAAAAGAAAAAAAATCGTATATGATTTCATCTGTGATGATTTTTATGTTCCTATGAAAATAAAAGAACTAGCAATCATGTTTCAGGTGCCTAAAGATCAACGTGGAGACTTAAAAGAAGTTTTGATGGAGCTTGAAAAAGAAGGTAAAATCCATGTGACATCCAAAGGGAAATATATGAAGGGCGGAAATGGAACAGATAATATTGTTGGAGTTTTTACTGCGCATGAGAGAGGGTTTGGTTTCGTGACAGTGGAAGGAAGAGATGAAGACATCTTTATTTCATCAGATGATATCAATGGAGCTTTTCAAGGAGATAGTGTCGAGGTAGCATTAAAAAAACAAAATGAAGGAAAAGAAGGGAAACGTGCAGAAGGAAAGATTACCAAAATTTTATCTCATGGTATTACAACGATGGTTGGGTATTTTGAGAAAAATAAAAATTTTGCATTTGTAAGACCAGATAATATAAAGTTCCGCAAAGATATCTTTGTACCATTAGAACGTTCAAAAGGTGCAGTGACAGGGCATAAAGTGGTAGTGGAGATTACATCATATGGCGACGAGAATAAAAAGCCAGAAGGAAAAGTCATAGAGATTTTAGGTCATGTAAATGATCCAGGGACAGATATTCTTTCTATTATTAAATGTAATGACTTGCCAACAGAATTTTCGCAAAAGGTATTGAATCAGGCGGAAAGAGTAAGCAATCCTGTAAGTGGTACAGACATAGCGGGTCGTAAAGATATTCGTAATTGGACTATGGTGACGATAGATGGAGAAGATGCGAAGGATTTAGATGATGCTATTTCATTGACGAAAGAAGCAGATGGTTATCAATTGGGTGTGCATATTGCAGATGTAACAAATTATGTACAAGAGAACAGCGCATTAGATTGGGAAGCACTTAGAAGAGGGACGAGCGTTTATTTGGTAGATAGAGTGATTCCTATGTTGCCACATACATTATCTAATGGAATTTGCTCGTTGAATGCAGGAGAAGATAGATTGGCATTGAGCTGCATTATGAAGATTGATAGCTTCGGTGAAGTGATAGATCACGAAATTGCAGAGACTGTTATCCATGTAGATGAGCGAATGACATATACCAGCGTGAAAAAAATCTTGAAAGATAAAGATGAGGAAGAATTAGGTCGATATCAAGCGCTTGTTCCTATGTTTGAATTAATGAATGAATTAGCAGGAGTACTCAGAGCGAAGCGCCATAAGCGTGGGTCCATAGATTTTGACTTCCCAGAAACAAAGATGGTACTAGATTCGCAGGGAGTGCCGATAGAGATTAAACCTTATGATAGAAATGTTGCTACAAAGATAATCGAAGATTTTATGCTGCTAGCAAATGAAACAGTAGCAGAACATTATTTTTGGCAAGAAGCACCATTTGTATATCGTATTCATGAAACTCCAGATGAAGAAAAAATTAAAAAATTAGGGACTTTTATTCAAAACTTTGGGCATACGATGCACCTAGGACAAGAGAAAGTTCATCCGAAAGAATTACAAAAATTATTGTCTAAAATAGAGGGGACAAAAGAGGCCGATTTGATAAGCCGTCTGACATTGCGCTCGATGAAACAGGCAAAATACACGCCAGAAAATGAAGGACATTTTGGTTTGGCTACGAAGTATTATAGTCATTTCACCTCCCCGATTAGACGGTATCCAGATTTACAAATACATCGAATTATCAAAGAAGATTTACGCGGAAAGCTGAGAAATGACAGAGTGGATCATTACCATGAACTTCTACCACAAGTTACAAAACAATGTAGTGAATTGGAGCGAAGAGCAGAAGTAGCGGAAAGAGAAACTATAAAGCTAAAGAAAGCAGAGTATATGGAACAGCATATAGGTGAAGTATTTAGTGGAGTGATTTCTAGTATTACAAAGTGGGGAATATATGTAGAGCTAGAAAATACGATTGAAGGGCTTGTTCATGTTACATCAATGACAGATGATCATTACGATTATTATGAAGATAGATATGAAATGATTGGACAACATACACGAAACGTGTTTAAATTAGGACAAGAAATCCATGTAGAAGTGATGGGGATTGACCGATTACAGCGTACAATTGATTTTAAAATTGCCAAGATTAAAGCGAGGGAAGAATAAATGGTAAAGACAGGAATTAAACTAATCGCTAATAATAAGAAAGCATATCATGAATATTTTATACTAGATACTTTCGAAGCAGGGATTGCACTACATGGTACAGAGGTGAAATCGTTGCGAATGGGGAAAGGTAGCATCAAAGAATCTTTTATTCGTATTGAGAATGGAGAAGTATTCGTGTATGGAATGCATATTAGCCCTTATGAAAAGGGGAATATCTTTAATAAAGACCCGCTTAGACCGCGAAAACTTCTTATGCACAAGGCGGAAATTAATAAGTTAACTGGAAAGATAAATGAGCAAGGGGTTACGATTGTGCCACTTAAAATATATTTCAAAGATGCTCTAGTGAAAGTGGAAATAGGACTTGCAAAAGGGAAGAAGTTATACGATAAACGAGAATCGATTGCGAAGAAAGATCAGCAACGAGAAGCTCAACGAGATTTCAAGGTAAGAAACTTAGGGTAAGTGAGGGGAGAAAATGGCACCTACATCAAAAGAAGAACTTAAGAAATTAGTAACACAGACTACGATAGAAACATATGAAGAGCTTACACCACAATTAGTGATGCTCATAGATCAAACCAAGAAAAATAACGAATTAACAGAAGCACAGAAGCAGGATGAAATCATGTTGCATATGATGGGATATACCAAATCATGCACAAATGAAGTGATTATAGAAGTGCTTGCGGAGATACTTGGATTAGAGTAATGTAAAATGTACTATATTAATGCGATAAAGTGAAAAGAATAAGAAAGCCGATTCTACAAGGACATTTGAGAAAATGTTTTGAGAATCGGTTTTTTTGTGTAAAAATGCATCTGAAAAAGCGGAAATTGTTTTACATATACTTTACATAAAGAAGGTTTTTGATTTTACATTGAAGGAATAAGATAAACAAGTAATAAAACAAAAATAAAACAAAACAAAAACAAAAACAAAAACAAAGATAGTTAACAAGGAGAAAAGAAATGAAAAAGAAATTAGCATTATTATTAGCAGGTGTATTATGTGTAGCATCACTTACAGCTTGCGGTGGTAGCACAGAAGAAGCAACAACAGAAGTAGCTACAGAAGAAGCAACAGAAGAAGTAGAAGAAACAGTAGCTCAAGCAACAGGAGCAATCACAGTAATTACAAGAGAAGATGGTTCAGGAACAAGAGGAGCATTTACAGAAATCACAGGTGTGGTTGATGAAGATGGAAATGATATCACAACAGTAGAAGCTTCTGTACAAAGTAGTACAGGTGGAGTTATGACAGGTGTGGCAGCAGATGCACAAGCAATCGGATACATCTCTTTAGGCTCATTAGATGATACAGTAAAAGCAGTAACAGTAGAAGGCGTTGAAGCAACAGCAGAAAATATTTTAAGCGGAGCTTACGCAGTGGCAAGACCATTTAACATTGCAACATTAGCAGGAGCAGAGCTTGACCCAGTTGCAGAAGAATTATTAGCATTCATCTTCACACAAGAAGCTCAAGATATTGTAGAAGCAGAAGGATATATTCCAGTAGCGGTTACAACAGAAGAATTTACTTCTGAGCAACCATCTGGTTCAATCACAGTAGGTGGATCTACATCAGTATACCCATTAATGGAAGTAATCGTTGAAGCGTATGCAGTATACAATCCAAATGCAACAATTAACTTAGAAGGTGTTGGTTCATCAGCAGGTATGACAGGTGCACTCGAAGGAACATTCGATATTGGTATGGCTAGCCGTGAAATGAAAGATTCAGAATTAGAATCTTTAGATGGATATGTAATGGCTCAAGATGGTATTGCAGTTATCGTTAACAGTGCAAACCCATTAGATAACTTAACATTAGAGCAAATCATGAACATTTACACAGGAACAGTAACAACTTACGATGAGTTATACTAAGATTAAGTAACTAACTTAGAGAAGATAGCCCCTTGAAGGGGGCTTTCTTTGAGGTTAACTAGGAGGCAATATGATAAGAGAAAAAGGAAGAGAAGGTCTTTTTGAACTTCTGTTTTTAATCATAGCATCAATATCAATTATCTGTGTACTTGTAATCTGTATATTCCTTTTTGGTGAAGGGGTACCAGCAATAACAGAAATTGGATTGTTTGACTTTTTGACAGGAACGGATTGGTTACCGACTAGTTCGGATCCGAAATATGGAATTCTTTCTATGATATTAGGAAGCTTGTATATTACGACAGGTGCAATTATCGTAGGAGTACCAATTGGGATTTTAACGGCAGTTTATTTGACGAAATACTGTTCTGATAAAGTCTATAAAATTTTGAAACCGGCAATTGACCTTATGGCAGGAATTCCATCAATTATTTATGGTTTCTTTGGGATGACGGTAATGGTACCATTTATCAGTAGTGTAATCAATGCAATAGGGGATGTGTTAGAACCAGATGTAATCGTGACAAGTAGAGTATTCTATACGACAGGAACTAGTATTTTTACTGCGTCGATTCTGTTAGGTTTCATGATATTACCAACAGTAATTGGATTAAGTGAGAGTGCAATTAAAGCAGTGCCTGATTTCTACTATGAAGGTGCAAGAGCGCTTGGGGCAACACACGAGCGCACAATATTTAAAGTAGTTTTACCAGCGGCAAAATCAGGAATTCTGGCATCGGTAGTTCTTGGGATTGGGCGTGCTATTGGTGAGACAATGGCTGTAATCATGGTAGCAGGTAACCAAGCAAGATTGACGACGAACTTTTTCTCGGGAATCAGAACAATGACAGCTAACGTAGTACTTGAAATGGGATACGCATACGGTCTTCATCGAGAAGCGTTAATTGCAACAGGCGTAGTTCTATTTGTATTTATCTTAATTATTAATCTTTGTTTTTCTATCATAAAAAGAAAGGTTGGGAACTAAATGAAAAAATTAAATCCTTTAAAAGCACTGGTATATGCAGCAGCGGCTTTTACCCTTTCAGTTGTAGTGTTTATTATTATATATATTTTGTATAAAGGGGTTCCTCAAATCATTATTGAACTCCAGAGTTTATTTCAAGGCGGAGATTCTCTATTCCAATGGACATATAACTCAAGTAACGTGTCATTAGTACCAGCAGTAATGAATACCTTAATTATGGTTGGGGTTTCATTAACTATTTCAGCATTTCTAGGAATTTCAACTGCAATCTATTTAGTAGAATATGCGAAAACAGGAAACAAATTTGTAGAAGTCATCCGAATCACATCTGAAACATTATCAGGGATTCCTTCAATTATCTATGGATTATTCGGTATGATTTTCTTCGTCACATACGTGGGATTAGGAATGACTTTGATTTCAGGGATATTAACAGTATCTATTATGATCTTACCGCTCATTATTCGTTCGACAGAAGAAGCGTTAAAAGCCGTGCCACTAAGCTATAGAGAAGCTAGCTTCGGGCTAGGTGCAGCAAAATTACGTACGATTATTGTGATTATTTTACCATCAGCTATCAATGGGATTTTAGCAGGGGTAATATTAGCGATAGGACGTGTAATTGGTGAAACAGCAGCACTTCTTTATACCGCAGGAACATCTACATCAGGAGGCGTTGCAGTGGATGTTGTAAATACAGGTGGTAGAACGTTATCAGTTCACATGTACATGTTAACGAGTGAAGGGCTTCACATTGATCAAGCATATGCGACAGCGGCAGTACTTTTAGTTGTAGTGGTAGGGCTTAATGCAATGTCATATGCACTTGCGAAAAAACTAACGAAGGGGAAATAGAAAATGAAATTTGAAATTAAAAATGCGAATTTATATTATGGGGATTTTCATGCGTTAAAAGGTATGAATCTTGAAATACCGGAGAACAAAATTACAGCATTTATTGGACCATCTGGTTGTGGTAAATCAACATTATTAAAAAGTTTAAATAGAATGAATGACTTGGTAGAAGGCTGTAAAATCACTGGAGATTTCTTACTTGACGGAGAAGATATCTATGCAAAAGAGATGGATATTAACCTTTTGCGTAAGCGTGTAGGAATGGTATTCCAAAAACCTAATCCATTTCCAATGAGTATTTATGATAATATTGCTTATGGACCAAGAACACATGGAATCAAATCAAAGTCTGAACTAGATGGAATTGTAGAAGAAGCATTAAGAAGCGCAGCAATCTGGGAAGAATGCAAAGATAGAATGAAGAAATCCGCACTTGGTATGAGTGGAGGGCAACAGCAAAGACTATGTATTGCACGTGCCTTAGCTGTACAACCAGAAGTGTTACTTATGGATGAACCAACATCAGCCTTAGACCCAATTTCTACACATAAAATCGAAGATTTAGCAACAGAGTTAAAAGAAAAATATACGATTGTTATGGTTACACATAACATGCAACAAGCGGCACGTGTATCTGATAAAACAGCCTTTTTCCACTTGGGAGAAATTATTGAGTGTGGCGATACAGAGCAAATATTCTCAATGCCAAAAGAAAAGAAAACAGAAGATTATATTACAGGTAGATTCGGTTAAGGAGGAGCATAAAATGACAAATCGTAGAGTATTTATAGCAGAATTACAAGATTTAACAAACGAAGTTATTTGTATGGGAAATGCTGTAGAAATAATGATTGGAAAAGTAGAACAGGCAGTTCGAACAAATGATCTTGAAATCGCACAAGAAGTAATTGAGGGCGATGAGCTAATTAATGCAATGGAGTCCAAAATTGAGAGAGAATGTATTGATTTAATTGCGAAGCAACAACCTGTAGCAAGTGACTTGAGAAGAGTAAGCGCATGCATGAGACTTATCAGTGATTTGGAAAGAATTGGTGATCATTGTGCAGATATCTCGGCGTACATCATTCAATTATCAACAACTGGTGAATTAGTAACAAGTGAAACATTCTATAGCATGTTCGCACAAATGAGAATTATGGTTCATAATACTATTAAGAGTTTTGCGAAAGAAGATGTTGTATTAGCTCAGTCAGTAATGTCAGCAGATAATATCGTAGATGATTATTTCGCTGAAGAATTAGCTAGAATTAAAAAAGATTTAGCAGTACCAGTAAATATTGAGTTCCATTTAATCTACTTATTAATAATTAAATATGTAGAGCGTATGGCTGATCATGCTGGAAATATTGCGGAATGGGTACAGTTCTTAGTAGAAGGAAACCTAGAAGAATCTATGCATATGGATAAACATGATTTTGAGGAAAATGAATAATAAATAAACTAAGAAAAAACAAGAAAAACTCAGGCAGAAATGCTTGAGTTTTTTTATGGGAGAAATGAGTGAGTTTATCATAATAAAGAATCATAAAAAGGTTGAATTCAGATAGCAAATAGTGAATAATGGAGAAAGTACAATTTGTATATTACGGTTAATTTGGGAGGAAGATTTATGGGGATTATTTTTCATGAGAAAAGCAAGGAATTCCATATTTGCAACAAAGAAGTAAGTTATATTTTCTGCGTGCTAAGAAATGGGCAGTTAGGACAACTTTATTATGGGAAGAGACTTAGAGATACAGAGAGCTTTCAACATTTATTAGAGATAGCAACGAGAGATATGGCGCCATGTGTATACATCGAAGATCGTATGTATTCGATGGAATCAATGAAGCAGGAATATCCAACCTATGGGCATGGTGATATGCGTTATGGGGCCTATCAAATTGTGCAGGAAGATGGAAGTAGAATCAGTGAATTCGTGTACAAGAATCATAATATATATGCAGGGAAAAAGAAATTAAAGGGTCTACCAGCGACGTATGTAGAAAATGATGATGAAGCAGAAACACTAGAAGTTATTTTAGAAGACAAGGTTATAAATACAGAGATAGTTCTTAGTTATACTATTTATAAGGATAGACCAGTGATTTGTCGCAATACAGAATTTGTACATCATGGAGACCAGCGTATCGTCTTAACCAATGCGATGAGTATGAACATAGATTTACCAGACAGTAATTATGAAATGATTACCTTGACTGGAATGTGGGGCAGAGAGCGCTATGTGAAACAGAATCCACTTCATGAAGGAATTCAAGCAATTTATAGTATGCGTGGACATAGTAGTCATGAGTATAATCCGTTCTTTGCACTTAAACGACCAACGACTACAGAAGATACAGGAGAAGTAATTGGACTAAGCCTTGTATATAGTGGGAATTTTTTAGGACAAGTTACTGTTGACACAGTAGGTGTAACTAGAGCGATGCTTGGGATACATCCAGAGGGCTTTGCATGGACATTACAGAAAGGTGAGCGATTCCAGACGCCAGAAACTGTTTTGGTATACAGTAACGATGGATTGAATGGAATGAGTCAAGCATTTCATAGTCTATATCGTACTAGGCTGGCAAAAGGAAAATGGCGCGATGAAGTGAGACCAGTGTTAATTAATAATTGGGAAGCTACATATATGGATTTTGATGAAGAGAAGATTCTTGGTATCGCGATAAAGGCAAAAGAGCTAGGGGTAGAGCTCTTAGTTCTTGATGACGGATGGTTCGGTCAAAGAAATAGTGATAAATCTTCTCTTGGGGATTGGTATCCAAATTTAGAAAAATTACCAAATGGAATCAACGGGTTAGCTGAGAAAATAACAGCAATGGATATTAATTTTGGCTTATGGATAGAGCCGGAAATGGTAAATAAAGACAGTGAACTTTATAAGCGACATCCAGACTGGATTATCGGAGTTCCATATAGAGCACAGAGTCATGGTAGATATCAGTATGTGCTTGATTATTCTAAACCAGAAGTGGTGCAATGGATAGGGGATTGCATCTCGAAAATATTGAGTGGAGCACCTATTTCTTATATCAAGTGGGATATGAATCGAAGTATTTCGGAAGCATTTTCTCAAGGGAAAACTTCTGCAGAACAAGGAAAATTATTCCATAAACACATATTAGGAGTGTATGCGTTGTATGAACGATTAACAACGGAATATCCAGAGATTTTATTTGAGTCGTGTGCAAGTGGTGGAGCTAGATTTGATCCGGGAATGCTATATTATTCACCACAGGGATGGACTTCAGACAATACAGATGCAGTTGAGCGTACACGTATTCAATATGGAACATCAATGGTGTATCCGCTTAGCTCAATGGGATGCCATGTATCAGCAGTGCCGAATCACCAAACTTTCCGGAATACACCGCTTAATACACGGGCAGCAGTTGCATACTTTGGGTGCTTTGGATACGAGATGGATCTAAATTTACTTAGTAATGAAGAACAAGAAGAAATTAAGCAGCAAATCGAATTATATAAAAAACATCGCAAGCTCATGATGTCTGGAACATTTTATCGAATGATTAGTCCATTTGAAAATGAAGATACTGCTTGGATGGTGGTATCTCAAGATCAGACGCAAGCAATAGTAGGGTACTACCGAATGCGACAACCGTCTAATGCACCACTTAAGCGCCTATATCTAGAGGGGCTTAGTGAAGATAAGCAATATAGCATTTCTGGAAGAGACGGGAAATTCTATGGGGATGAATTGATGGAAGCAGGAATGCTGATTTCAGATTATGCTAGTGGAATACGACCAGATGAGAGCATGCAAGGCGATTATCAAGCGAGGTTGTTTGTGCTAGAAACATGTAAATAATCAAGATATTTCTTCATAGTATCTTGCGTAGTAAGACAAGTATCACGAAGGTAACTCTTTTCGTTACGCAGCACTGTTTTTAAAGTTCTTGATGTATTTTCGCAACCGCTTTTCTAGATGGCATTACAGCATCTTCTGGAATACTCCATGTCTTTCCAACTAGAAAAGCACCTCTGTGGAAGTGGTTAACCTTAATATGTTTAATTAGATTTATTTTGCGTATGACATTCATGTTTGGGGTAGTGTTCGAGGTTTACTCA
>JAWXVA010000084.1:0-10574 GCA_044425815.1 Eubacteriales bacterium | reverse complement strand
TGAGTATACTCACTAAGAATAGTATACACTAAAAGCCCAGAAAAATCAATAGATTCGCCGATTTTACTGGACTTTATTGAGTTTTATTTCGATTTAGTGTCAAAATTTCAGGAAGTTGAGACAAATCTATTTATGTGGAATTACGCTCTATAAAACTTTTTAATTCTAATGAGACCACCGAAGCCATCAAAATCCTTGGAAAAACCGTCTTCAAAAATGTCTCACAACTTGTACCAGCTATAAACTTTAATATCGAGATCAATAAAAGTGATTTGCAAAAATTGTACGATTCTGTAGACTTAACTAACAAATTAGTAGTGCTTGAAGATCTTGAGCGAAGTCATATAGATATTATTGAACTCTTGGGATACATAAATAATTTTGTTGAACAAGATAATGTAAAGGTTTTGCTCGTGGCAAACGAAACTGAAATTCTACTTAAAGATTCTTGTATTGATTTACGCAATGATTCAGAAATAAACGAAGATAATTTTGCTATATTATTTAGAGAACAAAATAATCTTAAATCAGAAAAAAACTCTAAACCCAAGTTAAGCGAATATGCAAAAAAATACATTCTAATCAAAGAAAAAACTATAAGTGATACCATTCAATACAAAGGGAACTACGCAGATGCTGTCAGTAGTATAATAACATCTTTTGATAATAAGTTATTGCTACAATTTAAAGCTACGAATTCCATAGATTACATTGCACGCGTTACACAAGAGAATAGAGGCAATCTTAGATCATTCATATTTGCTTGTCAAAAAACAGTAGATATCTTCAATAAAATAAATAAGGAGTATTCTTTCAACTTCTTAAACTGTATATTTATAAGTAATATTCAATTCTCAATGCAACTGAAACAAAATAATGCATTAGGATGGGATGGAAACCAGTTTTTATCTACAAAATATTCAGCAAAAACTTTTCCATTATTCAAATTTTCCTACGACTATATAACTTTACAAATACCTATTAAAGAATCTGATATAGATAATGCATACCAAGAATATCAAGAATACTGTCTGTATGAAATAAAATCCAGATATAATGATGATCCAGACCTAAATATAGTTTTCGCTTATTATATAAATACAGAAAAAGACGTGTTAGATGCCATCCATAGTGTACATAATCGTTTGCGGCAAAAAGATATCAATCTTTATTCCTATGGTTATCTGGCATCTTATATAATTGATATAAGTCAATATCTAGATTTTAATTTAAACTCGATAAAAAAATTATTGGTGGACAATCTGAGAGAACACAAAAACAAACTTGCAATTGATTATCTATTCGGTAGCTCCATCCAAAGTAATAGTGCCGAAAAACGTATCGAATACCAAGAGTTAAAAGAGCAAATGTGCTCTGTTTTAAAAGACAACATTAATATATATGAAATTGAATATTCTGAAATAGGACTAAAAACATTTTGTGATAACGTTTCTAGTACCCAAGGGACAATACTAGGAAACAAAAAATTTTTAATAGATATAGATATTGAACGTTTTGTAAGTACTATGAAGGATTGCGCTACTCCTACACTACAGTCAATTCGAAGCATGTTTAGTACACTTTATTCCACATCAAATATTGGTGATTTTTTATCGTCTGATGCCGAGAATATGCTTAAACTTATTAATGCTATTGAAGTACTTATTGAAAAGAATTCGCACCCTCCTTGTGATAGATTTTGGCTCTTACAATTAGAGTGGATGCGAGATAATTTAAAAGGATATTATAAGAAGTCATAATATCCTTCACTAATCTACTTAACCTTATTTTTATAATATTGTCTACATTTAAGTTTTGATAGGGAGTATGACCGTCTAAATTACCAGAAAATATGGATAAAGATTCCGAGATATCATTTTCTCCTTTAAAAACAAAATGCCCATTCCTTGCATACATCTGCTCTAACTGGAAATACTTTAACTGCAGTCCTCTTTATTATGGTTTTTAATATTTTCGTCTTATTTTTTGCGATTTTTCCGTAATTTCATTGACATAGTTATCATTTTTCTAATATAATAGAGCAAAGGAGGTATTTATATGTTAGTACAATTCATGGTTAATAATTTTCTTTCATTCAAAGAAGATGTAGTACTCGATATGACTGCCATTAAAGCATACAAGGAACACGAATATAATTTAATAAATATCGGAACAACTGAACAATTTTTAAAAGTGGCAACCATCTATGGCGCAAATGCCAGTGGAAAAACCAATTTATTTTTTGCTATGTATGTATTTCGTCAAATAGTTTTACAATCGTTTAACACTATAGACGACCACGCTGAATCCTTGCTGAATAAACATTATCTACCTTTTCACTTTCAACAAGAAAAAAAAAATATAGAATTTGAAATTATTCAGATTATTAATGATGATGAATATAAGTATGGATTTGAATACAACGAGTCGGAAATTGTAGCCGAATGGTTTTATAGAAAAAGCTTAGAAACAAAGAGAACTACTACTATTCTCGAAAGAACTTACAGTGATATCTCTTTGGGTGCCAGTGTAAACAAATTCTGTAAAATGTATAAAGAGCAGATTCCTAAAAAAACCCTTGCACTCACATTTCTCAGCAAACTCAAATTAGGGACAGATGTCTTCTCAACTATATATGATGGAATTTTGAATTTAGGAACAATGCCATCCAATATGTATGAAAGTCCACAAATATTAAAAAGATTTTTACTTCCTATTCTGGATTCAAACAAAGCAGAACTATTAGAATTTTTATCAACAATAGATACTGGTATCAGTAATATTTCATACGCAACTACTGATGATACTATAGATTTTTATTCTCATCATATCGGTAAAGATAACACTCCTTATATGATTGATTTATTCGATGAATCTGAAGGAACATTAAAATGTATGGCTATTTTTATGACCGCTAAACTTGCAATCAATCAAGGCCAACTTTTATTTATAGATGAATTAAATGCAAAACTTCACCCATTATTATTAAAATACATTGTAGATTTATTTAATAGCTCTGATAATGCAACTGGTCAATTATTATATACTTCTCACGATACTACTTTATTAGACCGAAGATACTTTAGACGTGATCAAATCTGGTTTGTAGAAAAAGATAAATTTGGTGTATCTAGTCTGTATGCCTTATCTGATTTCAAAATAAGAACAGATGCATCATTTGAAAAAGATTATTTAGGTGGTGTTTATGGTGGTATCCCATTTCTTGAAAATCACGGTATGAAAGAGGGTGTGTAAATGGGTTCAGATGATTTATTCAAAAAACGTAAAGCAGCACGAAAAAATAGAAAATGTGAAATACGTATACCAAAACCCCATTCTTATCTAATTGTAACAGAAGGCGAACGAACTGAACCGCTATATTTCAATGGCTTAACTACTCTAATTAAAGAACAAACGAATGGTGGTATTCTTGAAGTAATACCTGTGCCGCACATTTCTATACACGGAGAAGGTAGTTCTACAACTAGTCTGATTCATAAAACTGATGAATATGTAAATAAATCAAAGATTCTTTATCAACATATATGGGTAGTCTTTGATAAAGATGACTTCTTAGATTTTGATGAAGCCATTCAACTTGCCAAAGATAAGGGCTATAATATTGCTTGGAGCAATCAAAGTTTTGAATACTGGATCTATTTGCATTTCCATTACAGTGATTCTGCCTTGCATAGACATGAATGGAATAACAAACTCGATGAAATTTTCAAACAGTATAATTTAGGTGATGGTACCTATCAGAAGAATTATGAGAATATTTACGATTTATTAAACAATACCTATAGTAGTACCGATACTGCAATAAGAAATGCTAAAAGAAGACTAGATAACTTTGATATACATACACTCCCTTCTACATATGATCCTGCGACTACAGTTCATATATTAGTAGAGGAATTACAGCAATACTTAGATGTGTTGCAATAATGCATGCTGTAGGATGCTTCTCTAATAACTATCCTACAAATTTAATATTTATATACGTCTTTGAGATGAGAACAGTTTTGAGAACAAAATCATTAAGTGATGCTCAGAATCCCCTTTCTATCAGTGTTTCCGAACCATCTCAGGGTTCGATTCCCGCCAGGTCCATTTTTTAATAAAACCTAGCAGATACGTTGTGTATTTGCTAGGTTTTATTATTTTACAGTATACAACATATCCACTTGGATATACTTTAACTATATCCATATGCTATATTTTATGTCTCATTCAGATTTTTACGATTTTTCCGTAATTTCATTGACATAACCATTATTTTTTTAATATAATGAAACAAAGGAGGATTTTATATGTTAGTACAATTTATGGTCAATAATTTTCTTTCATTCAAGGAAGAAGTGTTACTTGATATGACTGCAATCAAAGCATACAAGGAGCACGAATATAATTTAATAAATATTGGAACAAATGAGAACTTTTTAAAAGTTGCAACTATCTACGGTGCAAATGCAAGCGGCAAAACCAATTTATTTCTAGCTATGTTAGCATTTCGCAAGCTGGTTCAACAATCTTTCAATACCATCGATAATTATTCTAATTCCTTACTTAGCGACTGTTATTTTCCATTTCATTTTCAAAAAGATAAGAAAAATATTGAATTTGAAATAATCCTCATTAATAACGGTAATGAATATAAATATGGGTTCGAATATAACTCTTCTGAAATTGTAGCAGAATGGTGCTATAAAAAAAGCTTAGAGACCAAAAGAACTGCTACTATTCTCGAAAGAACTCAAAATGATATTACTTTTGGTTCTAGTGTTAATAAGTTTTGTAAAATATATAAAGACCAGATTCCAAAAGAAACCCTTGCACTTACATTCCTTAGCAAGTTCAACTTAGGAATTGATATCTTTTCAAATATTTATAATGAGATATGTAATTTAGGTGTGATTCCATCTGACACATACGAGAATCCAGACGTACTAAAGAAATTTTTACTACCTATTCTTAACACAAACAAATCTGAGTTATTAAAATTTTTACAAACAATTGACACTGGTATTAGTGACATTTCTTATTCTACTACAGATGATGTATATGATTTCTATTCGCACCATATTGGGGAAGATAACAAACCATATACACTTGATCTCTTTAGTGAATCTGAAGGAACGTTGAAATGTATGGCTATTTTTATAACTGCTAAGCTTGCAATAAATAATGGACAACTGCTATTTATAGATGAATTAAATGCTAAACTTCATCCATTATTATTAAAATACATTGTGGATTTATTCAATAGTCAAGAAAACCAGACAGCACAGTTATTATATACTTCTCATGATACTACTTTATTAGACAGAAGATACTTCAGGCGCGACCAGATTTGGTTTGTAGAAAAAGATGAATTTGGAACATCTAGTTTATATGCCTTATCTGATTTCAAAATAAGAGCAGATGCCTCATTCGAAAAAGATTATTTAGGCGGTGTGTATGGAGGTATTCCATTTATTCAAAACCATAATATGAAAGTAGGTGAGTAGATGGGATCAGATGATATATTCAAAAAACGTAAAGCAGCAAGGAAAAGCAGACAAAGTGAAACTCGAATACCGAAACCTCATTCCTACCTAATTGTAACTGAGGGTGAACGCACTGAGCCACTATATTTCGAGGGATTAACCACTCTAATTAAGCAACAAACAAGTGGCGGTATTCTTGAAGTAGTACCAGTACCAGATATATCTATACATGGAGAGGGTAGTTCTACAACTAGTCTTATTCACAAAGCTGATGAATATGTAAATAAGTCAAAGATTCTTTATCAACATGTGTGGATTGTCTTTGACAAAGATGATTTCTTAGATTTTGATGATGCAATACAACTTGCCAAAGATAAGGGATACAATATTGCTTGGAGTAATCAAAGTTTTGAATATTGGATTTATCTACATTTTCATTACAGTGATTCTGCATTACATAGACATGAATGGAATAATAAACTTGATGCGATTTTCAAGCAGTATAATTTAGGTGACGGAACCTATCAGAAAAACTATGAGAATATTTACGATTTATTAAATACCTATAGTAGTACTTATACAGCAATAAAAAATGCGAAGCGAAGACTCGCTAACTTTAATAAACATGACACACCATCTTCATGCGATCCAGCAACTACGGTTCATATATTAGTTGAAGACTTGCTACAATACATCAGTAATTAACTATAATTGTAAAATTTTTGAGAACACTCGTGAGAACTTTTTGAAAAGTGATGCTCAGAAAGCCCCTTTCTATGCGTCTTTTCGCGACCTGTATTGGGTTCGATTCCCGCCAGGTCCATTTTTTAATATAGTCAAAATAACCTGAAACTGCACGTTCCAATCGTCGTATCTCTTTTTCATCCAAATAATTTTTTCCGATTATCACATCGCTTTTCAACACACGTCCATCGGGAGCATTTTTCCAAGTTGTAAGCCCCATATTTTCTTTTGTTCTATCTGCTTTAGAATCGATAATCTCCGCTGCTGTTTGTCCTGTTATAGCAAAATGAAACTTGTTTTGCACCATGGCATAAAACTCTTTAGTAATGTGTGCTTGATTGTCATAATCAATACTACACTCTGCAAAAACATCAGTAATTTGTAACCATATTCTTCTCTCACTTGCTCGAATAGAACGAACACGTTCCAACAGAAATAATTGCGTCTAGATTATAAAATTCTATTTTACGAGTCACTTGTCTACTACCCTCTTGTTGAACTATTTCCATTTTGGAAATAGTTGAAATAGCTTCAAGTTCTCCATCTTCATAAATATTCTGCAAGTGTTTATTTACTGCTGGAATTCCCACACCAAAAAGCTCTGCCATTGCTTTTTGTGTAACCCAAATAGTTTCATCTTTCACCGCTACATTAACAGATACATCATCTTCCGGTGTATTGTAAATCAAAAAATCAAGTTCCTTATTCATATCTATCCCCTCTCCTCCAACTATTTTCTCTTATTAAATTCAATTTTGATATAATACTCCAATAGTCTTATTAGATAATCTGGGGCATGACGACCATCTCTTTCCCATTCTGACACTGTACGATACGGTATATCAAAATGCTCGCAAAACTCTTTGCGATTCATCCCTGTACTTTCTCTTAATTCTTTTATCTTTTTTGCTTTATCCATATCATATCACCCTCTTATATGCATATTCTATTTATTTTATTACACTCTTTAAATGGACACAATGTGTTATATTTCATTTTTCTCCCACGTTCTACCATCGCGTTTATCATTGTTAACTTTGAGTAGTTTGTGAATAGATTTAATTTGTTAAATGGTGTAAAATATTTATAAGATTATTTCGATAATCTTGAACCACGAAAAACATGGTTAGAATACCATGCAATTTATATAATCTCTCTTGACAAAAAGTTAAATCTAACATATAATTTATTTAGCACTACTAATTAAATTCAGTGGTGTTAAATTTTACAATTTATTTTATTAGCACTACTAATGATTGGAGGACTTATGGAAAGTTTAAATGATTTAGAACAAAGTCTTGATGAACTACAAAAAAGAATGCAAAAAATCAAAAAAGATAGTATGGCTGAAGAAGATTTTTTGCATTCAGGAGAGATGTCTCTGATGAAATTCATTGCGCACTATCATCATAGATTCGACAAAGCACCAACGCTTGTAAAGATAAGCCAAGTAATAGGGATTTCTGGAGCTACCGCCACCACTCTTGCTGATAGGCTAATCAAAAAAGGCTTGATTGAAAAAGTAACCTCACCAGAAGATAAGAGAGCAAAACTTTTATCACTCACTGAAAAGGGCGAAGAATATCTTATGTCAAATCGAGCAAGGCATAAAGCGATGCTGTTGAAAGTCATTTCTTTTATTGGGAAAGACGACACAATAGAACTTGCACGAATACTAAAAAAAATCAACCAGCATTTAGGAAATGAATCATAAATTTATATGTGCATCTTGGTATGCACATATATTTTACAAACAATTTAATTAGCACTACTAAGAAAAGGAGTTAATCATTATGAAAAAAATTGCAATTTACGGAAAAGGCGGTATTGGTAAATCCACTACTACATCAAATTTATCAGCAGCACTTGCACTCAAAGGATACAAAGTTATGCAAATTGGTTGTGATCCAAAATCTGATTCAACCAAAAATCTTATGGGTGGTAAAATCATTCCATCTGTACTAGATAAAATCAAAGAAAAAGGTGATGAGATCACTCTTTCAGATGTTGTCTATGAAGGCTTTGGTGGTGTACTATGCGTGGAGTCTGGTGGTCCTACTCCTGGTATCGGATGTGCAGGTCGAGGAATTATTTCAGCCTTTGAAAAACTAGCTGAACTGAATGCCTTTGAAACCTACAAACCAGACATTGTAATCTATGATGTTTTAGGTGATGTAGTTTGTGGTGGCTTCGCGATGCCAATTCGTGACGGGTATGCTAAGGAAGTGTTCATTGTATCCAGTGGTGAAATGATGGCTCTTTATGCTGCCGACAATATTTCAAGAGCAATCAAAAACTTTGAAAAACGCTCTTATGCAAAAGTTGGAGGGCTTATTCTAAACTCTAAAAATATTGAGAATGAACGTGAAATCGTAGAGAAAGCTTGCTTGGAAATTGGAACTGAAATTGTCAAGCAAATCCCAAGATGTGCAGATATTCAGACTGCTGAAAATGCAGGTGGTACAGTTTTTGAGTTTACAAAAGAGTCGATTATGCTTGATGTTTACAATGATTTAGCTGATAAAATTCTAGCAAGAACAAGTGAAAATTAAGGAGGAAACTATGCGAAACATGAAAAAAATGATGCATGGAGATATGGATATCAATCGCTGCCCACTCTCTGGTGCAGCTAAAGCAGTAACGATGATTGATGGTGCAGCAATGCTAATTATCGGCACAGAGGAATGCACCTATTACACCAAGTCATCTTTGGATATGAAAGGTGATGGAAGCAATTGTTTTTCGGTTGTATTAGATAAAAATGATGTGACTTTTGGCAGTATTGACACTGTAACAGAGGCAGTTTATGAACTTCTTGATGAATATACACCCAAAGCCTTGTTTCTAATTACAACTTGCGTGGTTGAAATTATCGGCGATGACTTTACTGCTCTTGCAAAAGAGGCAAGTGAGAAATATAATTTGCCTGTAAAAGTCATTCAAACCAATCATTACAAGGGCAAAGATGATGAATATGGCATGGATTTGGTTTTTGATGCAGCCAAGGAAATCGGGCAAAACCCCCATAAGTTTAGTAGCATGGCAAAAATGCTAGGCAACAAACTTGGTAGTAAAGGAAATATGAAACACTCAAATATGTCCGAAGAAGAAATGTTTCAAATGCTCAAAGCAAAAACAGGTGGACGAATGTCAGACGAAGAGATACGTCAAAAAATTCGTTCAAAGATGGGAGGAAGATAATATGGCACTTACTAGATTTTTACCAACTCCATCGGATCGAATGGGAATTTTATGGACGCTGCTGCAGATTGATAATGCTGTAATTTTAGAATATGGCACAGAGGGTACAACTGCTTATGCAATGAAAACTTTTATGATAATGGGTATGGATGTTCATAATAAACTTTTTGCCACAGGACTTGATGAAAACAATGTGGTTATGGGTGATACAACAAGTTTAGAGAAGAAGATAGTAGAGCTTGATAAAAAGTTCTCACCAAAAGCAATTTTTGTGATGGCTAGTTCAGTTTCTTCCATGACTGGATCTGATGTAAAAGGAGTTTGCACCTATATGCAAGATGAAATCAGTGCAGAACTTGTTGTATTTACACAAGGTGGATTTAATGGGGATTACAGCAGTGGTATCGAAGCTTGCTATACAGATTTGGTATCAAACTTCGCAATTAGTCAATTTGATATAGAAAATTGCTATAATATTTTAGGTGTTTCAGCTATGGAACATAGCGCTAAGGCTGATGTTTTAGAAATAGAAAAGTTACTTTCAGACAATTTCAAACTTCATAAAAACGCAGTATTATCCTTTGAAACAAGCCTTGAAAAAATCGAAACTATGTCTAACGCAAAGGTTAATATCGTACTAAGTTATGAGGGATTGAAATCTGCCGAAATTTTAAAAGAGAGATTTAGAACACCTTATGTTTATGTATTGCCTATTGGCGAAGATGCAACAAACAGGTGGCTTTCAGATATCGCAAAGACTATTCCTGTAAGTTTTGAAATATCTAAAATAGAGTCGACGAAGGAATTAAATCGTGATGTCTTGATTTATGCAAGCTACGACAAAGCACTTGCACTGAAAGTATATATGGAAAAAATTGGTTGTACTATTTTAGATGTTATTTGCACACACAAAATTAAAAAGCAAGACGGTATTCGATACCTCAAGAGCGAGATAGAAAAGATTAATCTATTTAAATCAGCAAAAGATACAGTTATTTTTGCTGATGATAATTTTTTAAAATTTGCAGATGATAGTAACGTTAAAGTAAGCTTAAAGCAAAATAGAAGTCTGTTAGAATTACAAGAACTGTCTGAAATCTCTAGAAAATTGTTATAAATGGCATAGCAGAGATTATGAGT